>NZ_JBHRYH010000037.1:0-8033 GCF_042648905.1 Vogesella amnigena
GGAAGACTGGGTGGAAACGCTGGCTCCGGCGCTGGACATCGTGCGCGTGCTCGGCTCCCGCCACGTCAAGCTGTCCTACATCGCCCCGCACACCTTCTATTACGGCGACGACATGGCCGCCATGCTGCGCGAGGCCGCCCCGGTACTGGCGCATGTGCGCGTGGCCGACACCTTCAACCACAAGGCCAGCTCGCAGCTGCGCTACATCGTCAACCCGCCCGGCTCCAGCCATATCCGCGTGCACCAGCACCTGGACATCGGCCAGGGCGAGATCGACTGGGACCTGTTCTTCGCCACCCTGGCCGACATCGGCTTCGACGGCGTGCTGTCGTCCTGCGTCTTTGCCTGGGAAGAACGCGCCGATGAATCGTCGCGCTTCATGCGTAGCGAGATTCAGCGCTACCTGACCAAGTACAGCCGTTAATACCCCACCCCGTTGCGCCCACCCCGTCGCCGCCATGTGGCCGCCACGGGGCAGCCACCGCTTTGCCCGAAAAACCAGAAGGAGACATCAACCATGAGCCGCATCGACTTTGCCATCAACCGCATCAGCGCACCGCGCCTGTCGTTTCAGGACTACCTGGCCATGTGCCAGCGTCTGGGCGTGTCCACCATCGAGATCCGCAACGACCTGAACGGCGTGGAGATCAGCGACGGCACCAGCCCGCTCGCCATCCGCGAGGCGGCGCAGGCGGCCAATATCCGCATTCGCTCCATCAACGCGCTGTACCCGTTCGATGTGTTCGATGCCGACCTGCAGGCGCGGGCGGTAAAGCTGGCCGCCTATGCGCGTGATTGCGGCGCCGAGGCACTGGTGATGTGCCCGCTGAACAGCTGGGAAGACAAGCGCAGCGCCAGCGAGCGCTACAGCGACCTGGTCAACGCACTGAAACAGCTGCGCCCGATCCTGGACGACCACGGCATTACCGGCCTGGTGGAGCCGCTGGGCTTCGAGGAGTGCTCGCTGCGCCGCAAGTCCGACGCGGTGAAGGCGATTTTTGACGCTGCCGGCGAGCGCCACTACCAGCTGGTGCACGACACCTTCCACCATCACCTGTCCGGCGAAGACATTTTCTACCCGGAGCTGACCGGCCTGGTGCACATCTCCGGCGTGGAATCGACCGAACTGGCCGACAACCAGATGCGCGACGGCCACCGCGTGCTGGTCGGCGATGCCGACCGCCTGGGCAACCTGCGCCAGCTGGCCATCCTGCTGCAGCGCGGCTACGACGGCGTGGTGTCGTTCGAGCCGTTTGCCGCCGAGATCATGGAAGCCAGCGACAGCGAGGCCCTGCTGCGCAGCAGCATGGACTACATCCGCCACTCGCTGAGCTGAACCGCAACCGCACAAGGTTGGCCGCAAGCCTTGCGGCCAACCTTGACCCCGACAGCAACAACCACAGCAACGACATAGAGAGAGACCAGATCATGACACTGCAAATCGGCGTAATCGGCACCGGAGCCATCGGCCAGGACCACATCCGCAGAATCACCCAGGCGCTGTCCGGCGCCCGCGTGGTAGCGGTAAACGACATCAACCCGCAACAGGCGCGCGACACCGTGGCGCGCTACCAGCTGGATGCCATCGTGCATACCGATGCCCACGCCCTGATCGCCGACCCGGCGGTACAGGCGCTGCTGGTGACCTCCTGGGGCCCGACGCATGAAGAGTTCGTGCTGGCCGCCATCGCCAAGGGCAAGCCGGTGTTCTGCGAGAAGCCGCTGGCGGTGACCGCCGAAGGCTGCCGCCGCATCGTCGACGCCGAGATCGCCCACGGCAAGCGCCTGGTGCAGGTCGGCTTCATGCGTCCGTACGACGCCGGCTACCGCGCGCTGAAGGAGGTGATTACCAGCGGCCGCATCGGCGCCCCGCTGATGCTGCACTGCGCGCACCGCAACCCGAGCGTGGGCGACAGCTACACCACGCCGATGGCGATTACCGACACCCTGATCCATGAGCTGGACGTACTGCGCTGGCTGCTGGACGACGACTATGTGTCCGCGCAGGTGGTGTTCCCGCGCAAGACCAGCCACGCCAGCTCGCATCTGGCCGACCCGCAGATCGTACTGCTGGAAACCACCCGCGGCGTGCGCATCGACGTGGAAATCTTCGTCAACTGCCAGTATGGCTACGACATCCAGTGCTCGGTAGTAGGCGAAAGCGGCGTGGCCAATCTACCGGAGCCGGCCAGCGTGTTGCTGCGCAGCGACGCGCGCCTGGGCACTACCATCCTCACCGACTGGAAACAGCGCTTCATCGACGCCTACGACGTGGAGCTGCAGGGCTTCATCAACGGCATCCGCGACGGCCAGCTCACCGGCCCGTCGGCCTGGGACGGCTACGCCGCCGCGGTGGCCGCCGATGCCTGCGTCAAGGCGCAGGAAACCCGCCAGGTGGAAGCCATCAGCATGGGCGAGCGCCCGGCGTTCTACCCGCGCTAAGCGAAACACAGCCGCCGGCTGCCGCACGATCACTGTCAGGGTGACGGCAGCCGGCGCGCTGTTGCAGGCATGGCACAAGCCAATGCGTCAAAAAATTTTCTAGTGAAATATTATTTGAGAAATTAATTTCTAATCTTATACTGCGTTGGCAATTGGCCTCCCAGCACGGGTGCCACCAGATCGCCAGCGCTGCCGGTGTTTCCGACAGACAGGCGACCAACCTACAACACGGAGAACACCATGATCGACGTAGCCCTGTTCGGCGCTGGCCGTATCGGCAAAATCCACGCGGCCAACCTGTTTGCGCACCAAGGCGTGCGCCTGAAATACGTGGTGGACACCCACGCCCCCTCTGCCGCCGCACTGGCCGAGCAATACGGCGCCACGGTTACCGACATCGATACGGCGATGAACGACAGCAGTGTCGGCGCCGTCATCATTGCCAGCAGCACCGACACCCATGCCGAGCTGATCCTGCGCGCCGCCGCCGCCGGCAAGGCCATCTTCTGCGAGAAGCCGGTCGATCTGGACCTGGCCCGCGCCCGCGACTGCGCGGCGGCCGTGGCTGCGGCCAAGGTGCCGTGCCTGATCGGCTTCCAGCGCCGCTACGACCCGACCTTTGCCGCGGTGAAGGCACGCATCGATGCCGGCGAGATCGGCAACCCGGAAATGCTGATCGTCACCAGCCGCGACCCGGGCGCCCCGCCGGTGGATTACATCAAGCGCTCCGGCGGCATCTTCAAGGACATGCTGATTCACGATTTCGACATCTGCCGCTGGATCCTGGCCGATGAAGTGGTAAGCGTTCATGCCAGCGCCAGCGTGCTGACCGATCCGGCCATTGCCGATGCCGGCGATGCCGACTGCACCGCGGTGACGCTGCGCACCAAGAGCGGCCGCCTGTGCCAGATCAACACCACCCGTCGCGCCGCCTACGGCTACGACCAGCGCTTCGAGGTGCAGGGCAGCCTGGGCATGTTGCAGGCCGGCAACCACCGCCCGACCGAAGTCACCGCTTTTGGCAGCAAGCAGGTCAGCACCGACCTGCCGGAACACTTCTTCCTGGAGCGCTACCAGGCCGCCTACGCCGGCGAGATGGCGCACTTCTTCCGCGTCATCACCCAGGGCGAGACCCCGCGCACCACGGTACAGGATGGCGTGAAGGCGCTGGAGCTGGCCGACGCCGCCACCCGCTCGTGGCAGGAAGGCCGCGTCATCGCCCTGTAAATCATTGCCATACCTGCTTGCACCCTCAGCCAAGCCCGGCACGGTCGCGTGCCAGCGGCCTGCATCGCCGCTCAAGGACGATAGGAACGGCTGTGCCGGGCTTGCCGCAAGCAGGCATGGCGCCTCATGCATAAGGACAGACTCGTGACTACAGTACGTCTCGCCATCATCGGCCTCGGCCGCCTTGGCCGTCGCCATGCGGCCAACCTGCAGCAAACCCACGGCGCGCAATTGGTAGCCGCCTGCAGCCCGGTAGCAGAAGAGCGCGACTGGGCCGCCACCGCCCTGCCCGGCGTCACCCTGTATCAGGATTACGAGGCGGTACTGCGGGACAGCCAGGTTGATGCGGTATTCCTGGTGACCCCTACCTCGCTGCATGCCGAGCAGATCATTGCCGCGCTCAGGGCCGGCAAGCACGTGTTCTGCGAAAAGCCGCTGGCGCTGAATGTGGAAGACTGCCTGGCGGTGGAAGCAGAAGCCGCGCGCCACCCACAGCTGAAGGTGATGATCGGCTTCGTGCGCCGTTTCGACGCCAGCTACCGTGACGCCGCCGACAAGTTGGCCGCCGGCAGCGTCGGCCGCCCCTACCTGCTGCGCTCGCAAACCTGCGACCGCAACGACGAGAGCGGCTTCTTCGTGCGCTTCTCCGCCAGCAGCGGCGGCATCTTCATGGACTGCAGTATCCACGACATCGACCTGGCACGCTGGCTGCTGGGCAACCCAAAGCCGAAACGGGTGTGGGCCACCGGTACCAATGCGCTGCACCCGGCACTGGCCGAGCACCAGGACGTGGATAACGGCGTGGCGATGTGCGAGTTCGAGGGCGGCCAGCTGGCCTGCTTCTACGCCTCGCGCACCCAGGCCCACGGCCACGAAACGCTGACCGAGATTTTCGCCACCGAAGGCAGGCTGAGCGTGGGCGCGAACCCGCGCGCCAACCGGGTGGAGATCAGCGATGCCCACGGCGTGCGCAACGAATGCGTGCAGGACTTCTACCAGCGCTTTGCCGAGGCCTTCGTCACCGAGGCGCAGGTATTCGTGGACACCATCCGCGACAACCGCCCGTCGCCGGTTACGCTGGCCGACGCGCGTGAGGCCACCCGCATCGGCCTGGCCATCACCCAGGCCTTCCGCAGCGGCGAGGCCGTATCGCTATAAAGTGGCCCCCAACCTGCAGGACTGGATCGTCCATATTTGCCAGATACCTTGAATCATCTGGGACGAACGCTGTGGAAAAGTGGCGTGGCTATCATCGTCGCAGCTTGCTCTAAATGAAGAAGCACTGTTTCAAATTGCTGGCCGACCACATCAAGTCGCGGGACTTTGACCAGCAGGTGACGGAGCTTCAAATCTGCGCAGCGATTCTGAATCTGTTTACAGCGCTGGGCACGCCGCAAACGATTCGTATGGGATAAGTCCGTCTGAGAATGGGGGCAGTTCAAGCTACGACTGATTTATGCAACAAAGCCCGGCTAGATGATCTTGATCGAATGGACCGTATCCGAAAATCAGTGTAAGCCAGTCGTTGCGCACAACTATGCTGCCAGGCAACGTTGGCCGGCCTTCAGGCGATATCAGCTTATCTTTACAAAAAAAGCCCCCCAGCAATTGGGGGGCTTTTATGCCTTCTTCACCCATGGATGAAACATGCTTTATGGATGAATTTTTAGTATCCCATCGTATTGCTAGCGATAGTCCACCCACACCCCACCTGCGTCGGCAGAACGCACACAGTTTTCCACCCAGCGCACTCCCTCCACCCCGGCGTGGATGTCCGGGTAGCGGATGGTAGCCAGTGCCGCCTGGTCGTCACGGTCGCTGGCATCCATCGCCAGCGCAAAGCGGTAGTACAGGTTGGACCATGCCTCGAACAGTCCTTCCGGATGGCCGCCGCCGATGCGGTCGTCGTGCAGCGCCGCAGGATGCAGGTAGTCCATGCCGCGCTCCAGCACCTGCGCCGGTTTGCCCTGCACCTCGAAACTCAACTGGTTGGGGCGCTCGTCCCACCATTCCAGACTGGCTTTGGCACCGATGACGCGAATCTTCTGCCCGTGCATGGAGCCGGCGTTCACCGCGCTGGACCATACCGTCCCCACCGCGCCACCGTGATACTGCATCAGGGTGAAGGCGTTGTCCTCCAGCGGCGCACGGCTGGCGACAAAGCTCTGCCGGCTGCATAGCAGGCGGCTGATCTTCAGCTCGGGCAGCATCACCTCCGACAGGTACAGCGGGTGAGTGCCAACATCGCCCAGCACATAGCTGGGACCGGCGAGTTTCGGGTCTACCCGCCAGCGGGTAGCCGGGTTGGCCTCTTCCACCGCCGCGCTGTGAAAGCCGTGCGCGAACTGCATGTTGACGATACGGATCTCGCCCAGCTCGCCGGAGGCGATCATCTGCCGTGCCTGTTCGATCAGCTGGTGGCCGGCATAGCCGTAGGTAACGCCAACTATCTTGCCGCGGCTAGCGGCCAACGTTTGCAACTCCTCCGCCTCGGCGGTGGTGAAGCACAACGGTTTTTCGCATACAACATGCAGCCCGGCCAGCAATGCCGCCTTGCAGATGGCGAAATGGGTGCCGTTAGGCGTAGCGATCGACACCGCCTGGATGCCGTCGGGGCGCTTGGCCTCCTCGGCGAACAGCGTCTGGTAGTCGGCGTAGCAGCGCGCCGGTTCCACCCCCAGGCTGACGCCAAAATCGCGGCCGCGTTGCGGATCGATATCGAAGGCGCCGGCTACCAGCTGGAACACGTTGTCGCGTAACGCGGCGCTGCGGTGAATGTAGCCGATCTGGCTGCCTTGGCCACCGCCGACCATCGCCCAGCGAATCGGCGCGGCGGTGAGTTTTGCTCCGTTGATCATGTTTCTGTCTCCTTTGTCTGCGGCCAACCTTGCGCCGTGGCGCGGCGGCTGGCCGCTTGTGATGTCAAATGTCAGTGGAAGCCCGCCTGTTGCAGGTACTGCAGGCTGGCGGTGACGTCGCGCAGGCTGCTGTCGGCGTTGCGCGGGTCGCGTTCCTGTTCGATGGTGATGTAGCCGTGGTAGCCGATGTCATCCAGCAGCCGGCGTATCGCCGGATAGTCGATCACCCCTTTGCCGATCGGGCACATCACCCCCTGGGCGCAGGCGTCGAAGAACGCGATGTGCTGCTGCATTACCCGCTGGTAGACGTCCAGGTCGATGTCCTTGAAGTGGATGTAGTCCAGTCGGCTGGCGTGCTGGCGCAGCCACTGCACCGGGTCCATGCCGGAGTAGTACAGGTGGCCGGTATCCAGGCACATCCCGGCCTCGGCGTAGGGAATGTCGGCCAGGATCTGCAGGATCTCGTCGGCAAACTCGATATAGCCGCCGGCGTGCGGGTGGATCACGGTGCGCACGCCGAACTCGGCTTGCGCCACGGCGGCGATCTGGCATATGTGCGCCACCATGCGCTGCCAGTCCTGCTGGCTCAGGCGCGGCGCGCGCTCGCTGTGGCCGGCCTGGAAATCACGTTCCGGGTGGCCCCAGTCCATCACCACCAGATACGGTGCGGCGAACTTCTGGCCATCGGCCTGCGGCGGGCGCGGCAGGCGGGTGATCAGGCGGCAGATGTCGCGGGTCTGCTGCAGCAGGCTGTCCAGGTTGGCCGCCGCCACCAGGTCGTCAAAGATGGTGCCGGCCACAATGTGCAACTGCTGGCGGTGCAGCGCATTGCCCACCAGTTCCACGTCCAGCGGGATGTAGCCGTAAGGCCCCAGCTCGATGCCCTTGTAACCGGCTTGTGCGGCCTCCTCCAGCACCCGCTGCCACGGCGGCAGGTGTGGGTTGTTCACGTCGTCCACACCCCAACAGCAGGGGGCGCTGGCAATCTTGATAGTCATGTTGTCTCCTTGTATCGGGCAAAGCGGGGCCTGCCCCGTGGCGGCCACATGGCGGCGACGGGGTGGGCGCAACGGGATGGGTTATTAACGGCTGTACTTGGTCAGGTAGCGCTGGATCTCGCTACGCATGAAGCGCGACGATTCATCGGCGCGTTCTTCCCAGGCAAAGACGCAGGACGACAACACGCCGTCGAAGCCGATGTCGGCCAGGGTGGCGAAGAACAGGTCCCAGTCGATCTCGCCCTGGCCGATGTCCAGGTGCTGGTGCACGCGGATGTGGCTGGAGCCGGGCGGGTTGACGATGTAGCGCAGCTGCGAGCTGGCCTTGTGGTTGAAGGTGTCGGCCACGCGCACATGCGCCAGCACCGGGGCGGCTTCGCGCAGCATGGCGGCCATGTCGTCACCGTAATAGAAGGTGTGCGGGGCGATGTAGGACAGCTTGACGTGGCGGGAGCCGAGCACGCGCACGATGTCCAGCGCCGGAGCCAGCGTTTCCACCCAGTCTTCC
>NZ_JBHRYH010000038.1:0-17092 GCF_042648905.1 Vogesella amnigena
AGTCTGTCCGCTGACACGGCAGATAGCCCGGATCGTCCCTCCACCTCGGCGCCCTTATCCGCTACTTCATAAGTGCGCAGACAGAACATACAAGCCCGGATAAGCGCAGCGCATCCGGGGATGTAGCAAGCAGCGTTGGCCGCAAGCCCCGGATGCGCCGTTGGCTTATCCGGGCTACAGGACTCACCATGCAAAACGCCCACCTTGCGGTGGGCGTTGCGTTTACGGCCAACTGGCTGCCTACAACGCCAACTGCGAGCCCAGCTCCACCACCCGGTTCGGCGGCATAACCGTAGCCCGGATAAGCGCAGCGCATCCGGGGATGTGGCAAGCAGCGTTGGCCGCAAGCCCCGGATGCGCCGTTGGCTTATCCGGGTTACCGGACTCACCTTCAGCTGCCTACAGCGCCAGCTGCGAGCCCAGCTCCACCACCCGGTTCGGCGGCAGCTTGAAGTAGGACGACGCCGAACCAGCATTGCGGAACATGGCCAGGAACAGCTTCTCGCGCCAGGTACTCATCACGCCGGCACCCACTTTCGGAATCAGCGTTTCGCGGCCCAGGAAGAACGAGGTGTCCATCATTTCCAGTTCCAGCCCCTGCACGGCGCAGGCCTGCAGTGCCGCCGGCACGTCCGGCTCGTCCATGAAGCCGAACACCACTTCCACGCGGTAGAACGCTTCGCCCAGGTCCGCCACCTTCACCCGCGCGTCCGGCGCGATATGCGGAATATCGGCGCTGTCCACGGTGAGGATCACCACCCGCTCGTGCAGGCTCTTGTAATGTTTCATGCTGTGCAACAGCGCATGCGGCGTGCTGTTGGCGTCCGAGGTCATGAAGATGGCAGTGCCCTGCACCCGTGGCACCGCCGGCGCCATCAGCTCCACGAACTGCTGCAGCGGCATGCCTTCCGCCGCCAGTTTATCGTGCACCAGCTGGCGGCCACGCTTCCAGGTGGTCATTACCGTAAAGATCAGCAGGCCCATGGCCAGCGGGAACCAGCCGCCATCCAGCAGCTTGAAGGCATTGGCGCCAAAGTAGGCGATGTCCACCAGCAGCAGGCCCCCCAGGATCAGCGCGCACTTGAGCGGGCTCCACTGCCATTGCCGCCTTGCCACGATGAAGGTGAGCGTGGTGGTGATCACCATGGTGCCGGTTACCGCGATGCCGTAGGCGGCGGCCAGCTTGCCGGAGGAGCCAAAGCCCACCACCAGCGCCGCCACCGCAACCAGCAGCGCCCAGTTCACCGCCGGCAGGTAGATCTGGCCGATTTCCTTGCTGGAGGTGTGCAGCACTTCCATGCGCGGCACGTAGCCCAGCTGCACTGCCTGGCGGGTAATCGAGTAGGCACCGGAAATCACCGCCTGCGAGGCGATGACGGTGGCCAGCGTGGCCAGCGCCACCATCGGCAGCAGCGCCCAGCCCGGCGCCAGCAGGTAGAACGGGTTGGCAATGGCCTGCGGGTCGCGCAGTAGCAGCGCGCCCTGGCCAAAGTAGTTCAGCACCAGCGCCGGCAGTACCAGGCCGAACCAGGCCAGCTGGATCGGGCGGCGGCCAAAGTGGCCCATGTCGGCATACAGCGCCTCGCCCCCGGTCAGCGCCAGTACCGCGCCGCCCAGCGACAGAAAACCCAGCACCGGGTTGGCCGCAAAGAACGCCACCGCATACAGCGGGTTGATGGCCGCCAGCACCGCCGGGTTATGCATGATCTCGCTTACGCCCAGCATGGCCAGCACGGCGAACCACAGCACCATTACCGGGCCGAACAGCGCGCCCACCTTGCCGGTGCCGTGCTTCTGCATCAGGAACAGCAGCACCAGCACCAGCAGCGATAGCGGCAGGATGTAGCGGTTGAGCGTGGGCGTGACGATGCCCAGCCCCTCCACCGCCGACAGCACCGAAATCGCCGGCGTGATGATGCTGTCGCCGTAGAACAGCGCGGCGCCGAACAGCCCCAGCAGCATCAGCAGCGCCCCCTGGCGGCGGCTCATGGCGTGGTGCAGCACCAGCGCCATCAAGGCCATGATGCCGCCCTCGCCCTTGTTGTCGGCGCGCATGATGATGCTGACGTACTTGCAGGCCACCACCACCAGCAGCGACCACAACACCAGCGACAGGATGCCGAGGATGTTGCCGTGGTTCAGCGGCACCGGATGGGTGCCGGCAAAGATTTCTTTCATGGTGTACAGCGGGCTGGTGCCGATATCGCCGTACACCACCCCCAGCGCGGCCAGCGAGAGCGTGGCCAGGCGGCCGGATTGGTGTGTGGAACTCATGATCTAGTCCTCGGCACCGCGAAAAACTCCCGCTTTCGTTGCGATACTGCGTTGCTCACGATTGTGTCTCCTTACATATCAAACATATGCGGCGTCGACATTTTTCGTTCGCGCCTTGTCTCGCTTAGAAAGCCGGGTTTTCGAGGCACCTCATGTGATTCAGTAATCGAAGCGGTAGCCCACCCCGGACAGGGTGATGAAATGCACCGGCTGCGCCGGGTCCTGCTCCAGCTTCTGCCGCAGCCGGCTCATGTAGATGCGCAGGTAATGACTGTTGTCGGCATGGCCCGGCCCCCACACCGCCTGCATCAGCATGCGGTGGGTCAGCGCCTTGCCGGCGTCGCGCAGCAGCGCGCACAGCAGCTGGTACTCCACCGGGGTGAGGTGTACCGGCTCGCCGGCACGTGTCACCTCGCGCCGCGCCAGATCCACCTGCACCTCGCCAAAGCGGATCAGCGGCGTGGCCTCCTGCTGGCGGGCGTGGCGGCGCCGCAGCGCCCGCACCCGCGCCAGCAGTTCGCCCACGCCGAACGGCTTGGTGAGGTAGTCGTCGGCGCCGGCATCCAGCGCCGCGATCTTGTCGGCTTCGTCGCTGCGCGCCGATAGCACCAGCACCGGTGACGCCGACCAGTGGCGAAAATCGCGGATCAGCGCCACGCCATCGATATCCGGCAGGCCCAGGTCCACGATCAGCAACTCCGGCTGGCGGCTGGCGGCTTCCAGCAGCCCGCGTTGGCCGCAATCGGCCTCGAACACCCGCCAGCCCTGCTCTTCCAGCGTGCCGCGCACAAAGCGGCGGATATGCGGCTCGTCTTCTATCAACAAAATGCCGGCATCAGGCACGGTCATGGTCGTCCTCCGTGATGATCTGTGGCGGCGTGCCCAGCGGCAGCCGCAGCACGGCGCAGGTGCCCTGCGGCGGCGCGCTTTCCAGGCTCAGGCTGCCGCCGTGCGCTTCGGCAATCGCTTTGCTGATGCCCAGCCCCAGGCCCACGCCGGGGGTGCTGGATTCCGCCTCGCCGCGCTCGAACAATGCAAACAGCCGCTCCACCTGGCCGGGGGCAATGCCCGGCCCCTGGTCCACTACCGCCAGGCAGCCCTGCCCGTCCGCCACATAGGTGCGCACGGTGATACGGCTGCCGGCCGGCGCGTACTTGGCGGCGTTTTCCAAGAGATTGCACAGCACCCGCTCCAGCAGCACCGCGTCAAAGCGCAGCAGCGGCATGTCCGGCGCCAGCTCCAGCCGCAGCGTGTGCGCCGCCAGCGCCGGCTTCATCAGCTGCAGGCTGGTGGCCACCACGTCTTCCAGCAGCTGCCATTCCAGCCGCAACTGCAGCTTGCCGGCCTGCAGCCGGGCCATGTCCAGCAGATTGCTCATCAGCCGGTGCATGGCGCCGGCCTGATCGCGGATCAGCCGCGCACTCTCCTGCGCCGCCGGCGGCAGCGGGCTGGCAGCCAGCGCATCGGCCATGCCCAGCAGCGCGGCAAGCGGGGTGCGCAGGTCGTGCGACAGCGCCGACAGGATGGAGCTGCGCAGCTTTTCGTCGTTGATCTCGATTTCGGTGCGTTGTGCCACTTCCACGTAGTGCAGCCGTTCCACCGCGATGGCCAGCAGCGAAGCCAGGGTCTCGAACAGTGCCTGCCGCTGCGGCAGCTCCACCCCAGCCGCCGCCGGATACACCGCCAGCACCCCGCGCAGGCCCATCGGCGCCTGCAGCGGCAGGTACAGCGGCACCGGCCCAGCCTCGGCATCGCCCAGCACCGGCTGCTGGCGGTCGATGCACATCTGCAGCAGGTGGCGCTCCACCAGCTCCAGCGGGTACTGCGCCAGCCCGGCGGTATCGCGCAGCCAGAAACAGCGCACGCTGCAGCGCTGGTGCGCGGCATAGGTGGCTACCGCCTCTTCTACCTGCGGCAGGGTGCTGGCGCCGGTCAGGGTGCGCGCCAGCTCGTACAGCTCGCGGGTTTCGTGCTCGTGCTGGCGCACGCGGCGGCTTTCATCGCGCAGGCTGGTGGTGAGCTGGGTGGTCAGCAGGCCCACCGCCAGCATCACCGCGAAGGTAATCAGGTACACGCCATCGCTGACGGCAAAGGTGAAATGCGGCGGCACCAGGAAGAAATCGAACAGCGCCACGCCGAGAAAGGCGGCGAACACCGCCGGGCCGCGCCCCAGCTTCAGCGCCACCAGGAACACCACCAGCAGGAACAGCATCACCGCATTGGCGAGCTCCAGGGTGTCGCGGAACGGCGCGGTGAGCGCGGTAACCAGCAGGCACAGCAGCAGCACCAGGCCGTAACGCGGCCATGGCGAGTGCGAGTGGGCTGGTATGGCTTGCGGCGTGATCATGTCGACATCTCCCTGTCCATGCCGTCACGATAGTGCCGCTGCTGCAAATATGTTGTAGAGAGTTGTTCCCGCCGCGTAAATGGCGCGTAAACAGCGCGCCGCGCAGGCTGGCCTCAGCCCAGCTCGCCCTCCTGGCGCAGCACGCTTTCCAGCGCGGCAAAGCAGTGCGGGTCGATGGCAGAGCCCAGGTGGGCGCGCATGATGTCCAGCGTCTTGTCCACCGGCGTGGCCGGGTGGTATGGGCGCTCGGCATTGATGGCGTCGAAGATGTCGGCGGTGGTGATGATGCGGGTTTCCAGCACGATCTGCTCCGCGCGCAGGCCGCGCGGGTAGCCGCTGCCGTCCAGCTTTTCGTGGTGCGCGCCGGCCACCTGTGCCAGCTCGGCAAACTGCGCGATACGGCGCAGGATGTCCTCGGTGTAGCCGGCATGGCGCTGCACCGCAGCCCACTCGTCGCCATCCAGCCGCCCCGGTTTGTCGAGGATGGTATTGCTCACCCCCAGCTTGCCCACGTCGTGCAGCAGCGCGCCGCGCTTCAGCCAGCGCCGGCGCACCGCATCCATGCCCAGTTCGGCGGCGATGCGCTCGGCGTAATGCCCCACGCGCTGGCTGTGGCCGGCGGTGAACGGGCTCTTGGAATCCACTACCTGGCCAAAGCCCTCGGCGATTTCGTCCAGGTAGTCCTCGTCCAGCGGCACCATGCAGCGGGCCGGCTCCAGCGCCAGCACCGCCGTGTCGATATCGTCGGCCTCCAGTTGCCGCCAGAACGGCTCGTTATCCTGCAGACTTTGCACCACCCGTACCAGCGCCGGGTCGAACCAGCCGCCGGCGCGCGCCGCCACTTCGGCCAGCGCCGCCTGGCGGCCATGGGTGATGTGGAATACGTCCAGCACCTGCGACAGCAGCGCGATGCGGGCATTCAGCGGAATCGCCTCGCCCTGCAGCCCCAGCGGCCGGCCGGAGCCATCCCAGTGCTCGTCCAGCGACTGGATGCCGCGCGCCACCGGCTCATTGAAACGCAGCTGGCGCGCAATATCGGCGCCACGGTGGCAGCGAGTGTTGATCAGCTCGTCGGCCATCTCCTTGCCGTGACGCAGCACATTGAGGATGGATTTCACCCGTTGCGGCCAACCTCCGGCGTGGGTGCCGGTGTTGCTGAACACGAAGCCCAGCATCTGCGGCAGGCTGGCGCCCACCAACTTGAAGTCCTGCTTGAACTGGCGATCGTCGGTGAGATACAGCTCGCAGATGCGCGAGGCATTGCTGCTGCAGCCCAGGTCTTTCAGCAGGATGGCGTAGTACAGCTCCCACAGCTGCTGCTCGCCCAGCCCGATGGCGGCGCCGATGTGCATGCCTATCCAGCAGCTGCGAATGCAATGCCCCTCCGGCTGCCCCTCGGTGATATCCAGCGCGTAGCTGAGCGAGCTGATGAGTTCCGACAGTTTCAGGCTGGTGGACATGGAGACTCCGCAAGAGCGAGACAAGGTTGGCCGCAATATGCGGCAAAAACTGCAGCGGCAACAGCGGCCAACATCATTTCAAGCAAATGTCATTGCGCGGTCACTAGCCGCAGAACTGCACGCGGTCGGCCTTATCCGCCGGCCACTCGGCCTGCGGCCATTGTTCGGCACTGATCACCACCAGCAAACCGGCCACCTCGCGCCGGCACAGCAGCGCAGCGCAACGCTGGTACAAGGTTGCACAGGCCAGCGGCAGCGGGCTGCCGTCCGGCGCTTCGGCATGCTCCTCAGTAGCCAAGTGGCAGGCGGTGCCCTGCGCGGCCAGCTCGCTGCGGCGCTGCCGTGCTGCGGCCAACGCTACGTCGCCGCCGACGAAGATTTCCAGCGGCATGCGCCCCTGTTGCGGCCACAGCAGGCTCATCAGGCGCGGCATACTCAGCCGCGAACTCAGGCTGGCGCCCAGCGCCGGTGCAGCGTTTACCTCGTTGACGATGGCGCCGTTCTGCCACCACGGCTGACTGATATCGCTGCTGATCATGTCCACTCCGGCCAGCTCCAGGCCGAACAGCGCGGCGGCGCGCAGCGCCAGCTGGCGGTTGTCCGGGTGGATGCTCGCGCCCATGTCCACGTCGCGGCCGCCATCGGCGCTGGATTCGATACGCCGCAACTCCAGCCACTGCCCGGCCGCCGGCACACTGTCCAGCCGCATGCCCTGCTCGGCCAGCCGCTGCCGGCTGGCATCGTCGGCGCGCAGCGGCGGCGCGCGCCGCCACGGCGGCAACTGCAGCTCGCGCAGCTTGGCCGCATGGATAAGCTCCGCCACGCTATGCACGCCATCGCCGCACACCGCCACCGGCAGGCGCTGCACCACGTAGATCACCTCGCCGCACACCACCAGGATGCGGTGGCACACGCCCGGTGCCTGCTGCTCCAGCAGCACCGGCCAGCCGTACTGGCTGGCGTGCGCCACGGCCTGCTGCAAGGCCTGCGGATTGTCGATGCCGGTACTGACGCCCTCGCCACGGTCGCGGTTGTGCGGCTTCACCACCAGCGGCCAGCCCAGCTGGAGTGCCGCCGCCTCAGCCTGCGCCGCGTTGTGCACGGCCAGCTGGCTGGCAGTGGGCAGCCCGGCCTGCTGCAACAGCCGGCAGGCCTGCTGCTTGTGCGCAGCGGCGCGGATGCCGATGGGCGAATCGCCATCCGAGCGGCTGGTGAAGAATTCGCGCCCCTGACTGCCCCAGCCCAGGCGGAACATGGCATTGCCCTCGTGCCGCCACGGGATGCCGGCCGCCGTGGCGGCATCCAGCAGCGCCAGCATCGATGGTGCGGCAATGGCGTGTGGCAACAACTCCGGCAGCAGCTGACCGAGTTGCTGGTAGAAGGCCGGCAAGACATCGCCACCAGGCTGACGGCGCAGAATCGCCTGCAGCCAGTGCAGGCAGCACTGCAGCGCCTGCAGCAGCGGCGCGGTATCCAGCAGCTGCGGCCATACCAGGCCCAGCTCCAGCTGCCAGCCATCGGCGCCGGGCTGGCAAGCCGCCAACCGCCCCGCTGCCGGCAAGGGGATACCGGCGCCGTGCAGCAGGCCGGCACTGGCCTGCAACAGCGCACTGCCCAGCCGCTGCATGGCGGCAAGCTCGTCTGCCGGCTGGGTGGTGGCCAAGGAGGCAGCCGGCAGCCATGCGGCCAACCATTGTGCTGCCGCCGGCCAATCGGCATCCGGCGGTAACGGCGCCAGAACCACGTTCAATAGCTGCTCCGGCTGGCGCAGCGGCACCGCGTGATGGATGCTCATCGTGCTCATATCGCGCCCTCCCCGGCTGGCAGGTACTGGCGCAGCAAGCTCAGCAGCGGCTGCCATGCGAGAGCCTCCGCTTGCAGCGCATGCAGCCGGCTGATGCGGTCCACCGGCACGCCTTGCTGCAGCCAGGCATCGTCGCTCAGCCCCACCAACAGCGCGTCCGGTGCGGGCTCGGCCAGCAGCGCCTGCACCCGCGTGAACATGTCGCTGCAGGCCTGTGGCCAGGCTTTGCCCTGCGCGTCCCAGGCGCCATCCGCGGTGCAGATGAACGCCGCTACGCCCTGTGCGGCCAACTCGGCCTGGCGCTGGCGCAGTGCCGGCAAGGGCTGCTCGCCCACGAATACTTCCAGCGCAATGCGCGCCTGCTGCGGCCACAGCGCCTGCACCATGGCCGGCAGATGGCGGCGATACAGCATGCTGGAGCCAAGCTGCGGCGCGTGGTTCACTTCCAGCACTACCGCGCCATTGGCATGCCACGGCTGGCGGATGTCGGGCGACAGGATATCCACCCCGGCCTGCAGCAAGCCCAGCCGGCTGGCGGCCTGCTCGGCCAGCAGCAGGTTGTCCGGATGCGCATCGGCGCTGACATCCTGCTCCCAGGCGCCGTGGCGGTTGTCGGCCAGCCGGCGCAGGTACAGCACGTGGCCGGCCGGTGGCACGCTGTGCCAGTGCCAGCCCTGTGCGGCCAGGCAGGCGGCGGCCTCGGCATCGGCCGGCAGCGGCGGCAGCCGTTGCCACAGCACGGTGGTGGCACGACGGGCGTTTTCCTGCGCCAGGCAATGGGCAATGTCGTGTACGCCATCGACCAGCAGCGCCGCCCCCTGCCGGCGGATGACGAACATCGCCCGGCCGGCCACGATCTGCACGTGATGGCAATCTCCGGGCAGCATGGTCTCAAGCACCACCTCCGGCGACAGCGCCACGGCGCGGGCAAAGGCTGCCTGTAGCGCCTCGCTGCTGGCCACGTTCAGGCTGATGCCATCGCCCTCGCAACTGGCCGGCTTGACCGCCACCATGCCGCCCAGCGCCTGCCAGGCAGCCTCGGCCTCGGCCTGGCTGCGCACCAGCTGCTGCGGCGGCACCGGCAGGCCGGCCTGCTGCAGCCAGCGCTGGCTTACCGCCTTGTGGCTGCTGACCTGGATGCCGCTCATCGCCTCGCCATCTACGCCGCCGTGTTGCAGGTGGCCGCGCCGCGCCCCCCAGCCCAGCCGGTATGCCCCCTCCCCCAGCCACAGCCACGGCACGCCGGCCTGGTGGGCGGCCTGCAGCAAGGCAAAGCTGCCATCGTCGGTGGCCATGGCGCGGCAGATCGGGCCGATCACGCTGGCTTCCAGCTGCCGCTGCAGCGCCTGGTGGTCGGCAAAGTGCCCGGGGTTGGCCGCATAGCCGCCCAGCACAATGGCCGCCGCCTGGTAGCAGCGCAGAAAATACTCGTCAGCTGCACCCGGCACCCACGGTACGCGCAGCGCCAGCTGCCAGCCATCCGCCAAGGGTGTCAGCTCTTGCAGCTCGCCGTGGCTGAACACCGGCACGCGGGCAAAGCGCAGCAACTGTGCGGCCAACAGCAGCACGCGCTCGCCCCAGGCGGCGGCCTGACTGGCGGCATCGCTGGCGGGCGGCTCCGCCGGCAGACCAGTGGGCAGGCCAAAACAGTCTTGCAGCCAGGCATCCAGCAGCGGCCAGTCCACCCCGGCGGGTAGCGGGCCGCTGCGCAGCTGCAGCAGTTGCCAGGGCTGGCGCCACTGCGGGTGGAAGCCGGCATGCGGCGGCTGGGTTCGCTGGATGTGATAGGACATGGCTGCTCGGGCAGGGAAGCATGGCGCTGGCAATGCCGGCCATGTAAAAGGTAAACAAGCCCGTCCCGCCAGGGAAGGGCTTGCTCTGCTTGCAGGCATGAGACACCGCACTGCCGCTAGGCAAGCGCAGTGTCTGCTGCGCTTAGAACGGCCAGCGCACTTTCACCGATACCGTCTGCTGCAGGAAATCAGCCTTGTAGGCAGCATCGTAACGGCCGGTAACTTCCATACCGCTGGCGGTCTTGTGCGTCAGCCCCAGGCCGGCGCGCAGCTGCCACGGGCTGGGGTCGGCACCGTAGGTAACAAAGGTTGCGGTAGGCGCACCGGCAAACGCCGACATCACGCTGCCACGCTCGCTCAGCGCGTCGTAACCCACGCCCAGGTTGGCTTGCAGTTGCAGGCCGCTGCGCAGGGTGGTGGTGTACTTGCCTTCCACTGCCAGCACCAGCGCATCGCTGGTACGGCCCTGTACCTGCAGGTTCAGCGCACCGGCGCCGGTTTCGCTGTAGGCCTCGTCCTTCACCCAGGAGTAATCGGCACGCACACCGGCGGTAAAGTTGCTTTGCTCGCCCAGCGGGTAATTGCGGGCATAGCCGATGCCGGCATGTGCGGTGAGGCTGTCGTAATCGGCGCTGGCAGTCTGCGACATGAAGGCGATCTGGCGCTGGCCCTGGTTGCGCGCCTGGCCAACGTCCAGCTGCACGCTGAGGTTGCTGCGCTCGTCCAGGCTGTAGCTGCCGTAGCCGATCAGCTGGTACACGTCGATCTGGCTGCCCTGCGGTGCCACGCTGGAATTGCCATCGATATCCACGTTGGCGTAGGCCATGCCCAGGCCCAGGCGCACTTTCGGCGACAGGGCGCCATCGGCACCCAGTGTCAGGCCATAGCTGCGTGCCTCGTAGCCGCTGATGCCATCGCGGTCATCCTGGCGGGCCAGCGAGCCGAACGGCTTCACCCATACGTAGTTGTCGCTCAGCACGGCATCGCCGGTGGACAGACCGCTGCTGCCCTCGATGCGCGCCTGCACGATCTGGCTCACGCTGGACAGCGCATCCATGGTGGCGTTGGCCGCAGCGCCGTTGTTCAGCGGCAGGGTCTGCGATACGGCATTGGACACTTCCGCGGTGGTGCCGAGCTGGTTCAGCTGGTCAACCACATCCTGCAGCCCGCTAGCGCCGGAATCGAACACCTGCGCGGCGCCCACGCCGGGGAAGTTGCTGTTGTCGCGCGCGGCCTGTTCTACCGAGGAGGCGCGTACTGCATCGATATACAGCCAGTTGGAGACAGTACGCGAGGTGAAGTCGAACAGCGCACTGTTGTCGGTGATGTGGTCGTAGCTACCGGTAAAGCTGCCGCTGCTGCGCACCACGGCAAACGAATTGCCGGCGGCCAGGCCGCTATTGGCTTTCACATCCACATCCAGCGTGCTGTCGCTATCAATCACCACGTTAGCCGCGGTCAGGTAGCTGTAGTCCGTCTCGCCGCTGGTAGACACGATGGCCACGCGCAGGGTGGAGCCGGATTCCTGCCAATATTCACCCGTCAGGGTGGCAATGGCACTGCCGCCGGTATTGCGGATATCGCTGCTGTTTACATTGCTCTTCAGGGTGACCACACCACCATCCTGATTGCGCAGGTCGGTAGCCATGATGTTGCCAACCAGCTGACCGCTGTTGTAGATGTTGACTTCCTGACCGGTAAGGCCGTTGGCACGGTTTACCGCGTAGCTCTGGCCGATGATGGTGCCGCTGTTGCTGATCTGGGTGTTGTATGTAACAGACGTATCATCTACATAGATGGCGGTGGTACTGCCGGCAATACTGCCACCCGCAGCCACTTGTACCGAGGTCGAGTTCTCGTTGGAGGAATCAATCGTCAGCGCAACGCCAGTCACATCCAGGTCGCCGGTGGAAGTCACGGTGAACGGGCAGCTGCTACCCCAGGTTTTGGCAACGGAATCATTCGCCGTCACGTTGTTCGGGCATGGCGCTGCTTGTGCAGCAGTAGCCGCCAGCAGCAGGCACGCCGCCGCTGTTGCCTGCACCAGCGGTTTACGCTTGGCGGAAAAATGAGAAGTGCGCTGTGCTTGTGTCATTGTTGTACTCTTTCGCATGGAAGTCGCCGTATTTTGATTGCATATTGTTGACTTGAAAATACCAAGCGTACACATTGCCGAAAATTTTCTGTTCCGCACTCGCCAGAATACCCTGCAATCCTTGCCTCAAGCCAAAATCTTTGTCCAAAAACAGAATGACAGCAGATACGAGTACAGTGGATAACACCCTCTAATTAGCAACAGAAACTTAATAATAATGCATACCAACCAGCTGCATCTCAATCACATGGACCTGTTTCCCACCCGGGTGTGGAGCGTAAGCCTGGCGGCGCTGAATCCACATGTCGCGCAGTGGATAAGCATGATCGAAGACTGGCGGCGGCAGACGCCGCAGCCGGAGGGACGCTCCAACCGCATGGGCTGGAACAGTGCGCAGACCCTGCTGCAGCTGCCGGCCATGCAGCCGCTGCAACAGGCGGTGCGGGTGGTGCTGGACCATATCTTTGCCGAGATGGGCCCGCCCCTGCCCCGCTACCAGCTGCATGGCTGGGCCAATGTGCATGATGCCGGCGGCTACAACACCTTCCACAATCATGCCGGTGCGCTGCTCAGTGCCTGCTATTACCTGAAGGTGCCGGCCGGCAGCGGCCCCATCGTGTTCCGCGACCCACGGCCTGGCGCGCTGCTGTCGCCATGGCAGGGCAGCCTGCGGCCCAATGCCGGCAGCGAGATCTCGATACAGCCGGAAGCCGGCCAACTGCTGGTGTTCCCCAACTGGCTGGAACACGGTGTGGAAGCCCATGCCGGCAGTGACAGCCGCATCTCGATTGCCATCAACGCCGTGCCCGAGCTGGGCGGCAGCTAGCCGCCGGGCCAACGTTAACCGCTGGCCGGCGTGGCAGACTGCGGCTGGCTGGCTGCCGGTTTGTCGGCAGGCTTGCTGTCCGGTTTATCCAGCGCCGGCGCGCTAGCGGCCCGATTGCCGTCTTGGCTGCTGCGGGGGCGGCTGGCTGCGGCGGCACTGCTGCTTGCCTTGGCACGCGGCCGGCTGGCGGCTGGTGCACTGGCCTGCGGCCGGGCTGCCAGTGGCGCACTGGCCTGCGGGCTGGCCACGGGCTTGCCAGGGGTTGCCGCGGCCAACGTTGACGGCGTGGCGACCGCCGGCGCAGCATCAAACCGCAAGCGACGCTTGAGCACCGGCGACAGCTCTTTCAGCACCTGTACCGGCAGTGCGCTGGTGAACTTGTAGTCGGCCGCCTGCGGGCCGGCCACATAGGCAATCAGGGTGCCGAAATAGCGGTCGCCGATGTAGAAGGCAAAGGCGCCTGAGCGGCTGACCACACGCTCGGTCAGCAGCGCGCCGCCCTTGGCAAAGGTCTTGTAGCGGTTGTCACCGGTACCGGTCTTGCCACCGATGGCAATATGGCGGCCATCGGCCAGATCGAAGGCGCCGTTCACCCGCCGCGCGGTGCCCTGC
Source organism: Vogesella amnigena (assembly GCF_042648905.1). NCBI lineage: Bacteria > Pseudomonadati > Pseudomonadota > Betaproteobacteria > Neisseriales > Chromobacteriaceae > Vogesella > Vogesella amnigena. Next base: position 13,212 of record NZ_JBHRYH010000038.1, read on the forward strand.
TCCACTACTTCCGCCAGCACTTTGCGCACTACCTGCGGCACCTCCGGCGGCAGCACCTGCTCGCCCTGCGAGGCGCGCTGCTGCAGCACGGTCTCATACGGGGTGCCGGCGGCAAAGTGCAGCTTGTCCAGATAGATGGTGGGCAGACGCTTGCCGTCATTCACCAGAATGCCCATCAGCTCGGCCAGCGCCGCCGGCCGATCGGCGGAGGCTCCCAGTGCACTGGCGTAGGACGGCACCATGCTGTCAAACGGGTAGCCCAGCTGCCGCCACTGCTTGAGGATGCGGTCGAAGGCGTCGATCTCGCGCATCTGGCGGATGCGCGAGGCCTGGCCGGCGCTGTTGCGGCTGTTGAACAGCCATTGGTAGACCTCCTGCCGCTGGCGGCTGCTGGCGGCCACCAACTCGCTCCAGCCGGCCTCCGGCTTCTGCTGCAGATAGCCCACCAGCCACAGCTCCAGCGGGTGCACCCCCGCCACATAGCCCTGGTCGGTCAGGCTGAAGCTGCCTGGCGCAAACTGCTGGTACAGGCTCTGCAAGCTGGCCGCATCCGGCTGTTTGCCACGGTACTGCTGGCGGATGAAGGTATCGAATTCGTCCTGCCCGGCCTGCGGATTGACGCTGCGGTAGATGGCCGCCAGCCGCCTGGGGCTGCCGTGCGCCCGCGCCATCAGCAGCTCCAGCCGCTGCTCGCTGCTCTTGTTGCGGTACTTGCTGTAGAAGCCGGCCAGGAAGGTACGCCCCTCCCGGTCGGCAAAGCGCTGCAGGTAGGCCATGCGCTGGCGCGCCTCGTCCTGCGGCGTGCCGCCCGCTGGCTGCGGGTACATGTGGTAGTTCACCACGTCGCGCATCATGCGGACGTAGACCAGGTTCACCGAGCGGCGGGTAGCCTCGCGCACGGTGAGAATGCGGTCGTCGTCGTTCTTGTCGAAATTGTTGAAGCTGTGCAGGCCGCCGCCGGTAAAGAAGCTTTCGCCCGGGCTGGCGGAATACTGGCGCTCCAGAGCCGCCTCCAGCATGGCCGGCAGGGGGCTGCCCGGCTGCTGGCGCAGGTAGTCCAGCGCCCAGCGGCGCAGCACCGGCTCCTTGTCGTACGCCTTCACCTTGGCCAGCGCCGCGCCATCCAGCTTGCCGTAGCGATCGTGCATCTCGCTGATGATCTGCAGATAGCTCACCAGGGTGCGCAACTTGGCGGTGGAACCAAGATCCAGCTTGGCGCCTTCGTTGATGTCGAACGGCTGGTCGAAATTGTCGGCCTGCACCCGTACCTTGTTGCCATCCGGGGTGCGCTCGATCAGGGTAAAGCTGTAGGTCACCCCTTCCGGCGCGCCCTGCTGCAACAGGTTCTGATCCAGCAGCCGGGCCTCGCGCGCATAGGCCGGGTCGCGCAGCTTGCCAAGCAGCGCGGTGACCTCCTGCTGCAGCCGCGAATCCAGCGTGCTGTTGGCGGTGAGGTCGAGACGGTCCAGGTCATACATGCGGCCAACCCCCAGCATGCCGGCCAGCTTGACGCGTACCGCGTTGGCACCCTTCTGCTGCACCGGCGGCAATGCCGCCAGCTTTACCTTGGCACGCTGCTGGCGCAGCGACACCTGCAGCGCCGCATCGCGCAGCTGCGGCGTGATCACGTTGTCGCGCGCCATCAGCCGCAGGTAGGAGTCGGTCATGTCCTGCAGTACCTTCATGTCGCCATTCAGGTAATAGGACGGTGCGCGCTGCGAGATCATCAGGCTCAGCGCTTCCTTGAACACCGTGGCGCGTTCGGCCTGCGATGGCAGCGAGGCGGCATCCAGCACCCGGTTCATGTCGTCGAAGCTGCGGCCATACCAGGCCCACATGCCGTCACCAATACCGGAGACCTCGCCATAGCCGGCGCGGGCTGCCAGCGGCACGGTGTTGAGATAGGCCAGCACCAGCTGCCGGCGCGAGCTCATGGTGTCCTGGCCGTGCAGGTAGGCGCGCACCGACGCCGACAGCATCTGGCGCAGCTTTTCCTTCTCCGAGTCGGTGCGACCGCCGGGAGAGTGGCGGTATTTTTCGATCTGGGTCGCCAGCGTGCTGGCCCCTGGCGTGCGGTAGCCGGAGCTGAGCAGATGCACCGCCTTGTCAGCCAGCGCCTTGCTCAGCCGCTCCCACTCCACCGCCGGGTTGCGCGACGGGGTGGCATCGTCCAGCAGGCTCTTGTTCTCGATATACAGCAGCGCGGAGATCAGCAGCGGCGGCAGCTTGCCGTAGTCGGCATATACCCGCTGCGGGTACTGCGTCTGGTACAGCGACTGGCCAAAGCCGTCGTGTATCTGCAGGCCGCCCTGATCTTTCTCGCGATAAGGCACAAACAGCCCCAGCGGCAGCAAGGGCGAAGTCACGCCGTTGTCGGCCAGATCCAGCATGCCCTGCGACCAGCTGGCCTGGGCCGTGATCTGGTAATGACGGGCAGCCAGGCGCTGCAGATAGCCCGGCATGCCGGCATAACCCAGGCGCTGGTCATATGGCCCGCCCTGCTGGGGAAAGCGTATTGCCTTGCTGGGACCAGGCTGCAAGCGGTAGCGCGCCTGGCCGGCAATATCGGTGAAATAACGCGCCTGCCAGCGCGAACTGCGCATTTCGTCCACCGCCACCACCGCGGCGGCCGCCAGGAGCAGCAGCAGGAAAATGATCAGCAGAGTACGTATGCGCATACCACGTATCTTGTTGTGGCTCAGTTTGAGTTTGGCCTCGGAATTATCCATATCGCTCTCCCCCACCGCCGGGGTCAGAAAACTTTATCCAGTCAACTCAAACCCTTATGTCGCGACAGGCGCTGGCGAATGCCACTCCTCCCGACAGACAGCCTGGCGAGGCATAAGGTCATACCGCCAATTGATGCCAGATTGCTAGAAATTTGCAAGCAAAACCGTTGCGAAGGCAACGGTTTTACTGGCGGTGTTCCCCTCCGTCCGCCACCGCTTCAATAAAAAGCATAGCCGCCGGCAACCGGCTCTGCAGCCACATAGCATGGCCCGGAAAAAAAGAAATCCCCGCTGCGCGGGGACAGCGGGGACAAGGGAGCATGCATCACTTCACACAGTGCTCAGCTCAAGGAAAACCGACCACACTTCACAGTAGTCGAGGCGCCGGCTTTCTCCACCCCACCTGTCCTTCCGGCCACCGCGGCGCGCGCTCAAGACAAAGCCCGGCCATAAAGGCCGGGCTTTGGAAGTACCGACAACTGTAGGTTTGCAGAGAATGTGAAAAACGCGGCCCTTGATTTCAAAGCGTTTTTTCATCGTCGTGCACATGTCGCCGGGAGCAGAATGTGCGGATTTCGCGAAAAAAACCTACAAAATTTGCGATCTTTGTGAAAATTAAGTCGTAAGACAAACAAAATCAATGCCTTACATTGACCCTTGTGATGAGTACTACTTCGGCTCATCTAAATTTCAGACCAGAAAGCGCATTTGTCATGTGCTCAACAGCATTGATACCGCCAACTTCCGTGGTTCCCAATGTTTCTGGCGTTACGTCCTCCGATGGCCAAACGGTTTGGAATACAAAGCGACGAATGCCCGCCGCTTCAAGTGAGTCAGCAAATTCATCGTTCCCCTCTCGGGTTAACCACGAGGCCCAGTACATGGTTGCGCCTGCGATCAGGTCTGCAAGTTGTAGCGCTGGATGATCGACTGAATCTGCGAAGGATATGCCAGTTGCTTTCAGAGGGAATTCAAAGCTACGCCTATCGTAGCCGATGATCGCCGATTCGATTGCGGGATCCATCATGGATTCGAGAGTATCCTTCTCTCGACGTCCCCCCGGTATTGAGTAGCACGTGACTTTAGAGTCCAATCCACCATGACACGGAGATTGGACATGAAGAAACGTTTCACAGAAGAACAGATCATCGG
>NZ_JBHRYH010000039.1:0-28894 GCF_042648905.1 Vogesella amnigena
GGGTGGTTTGACGCCGGCGGCCTACGCCAAATCACTCGCTGAGAAATCAGGTAAATTAGCCTCGGACTCTAATGCTCAGTGCTACTGAGAATGGGGGGACGTCGGTGCCACAACACGCGTTCTTGATATTCCATCAGCGCCACATCCAAAACATGAAGATCCGGTAGCTGGGGAGGATTGTCATGAACACCATCCTGCCACACGCCCAGTGGCGGTCGGTTCAACCCACGATGAAACCGTACAGAGTAGACATCCACGATCCAGATGTGCAATGCGTACATGAACTCATCAAATGTTGCTACAGCTGTCTTCAGCGGGTCATAGCCATGGCGCTCCATCCAGTTCGACAGGCTGGTACCCTTCTGAGCGTGAAAGAATCCATTCGCAATCGAACGAAAGGCACGTTCCACCATGCCCTTGAAGTAGGGTTTGCGCTTCGGACAGAACTGTAGAACGATGCCAAGCTCGAAACACGCCTGTTCCAACGCCTTGCTGTGAAATTCCAACCCGTTATCGCAAACCAGAGTCTGTATTAGTCCATAGCAAGGCCACGCGCCTTCAACCCGCGGATAACGTTCGCGCAGATAGTCTTTCGGCAAGATGGCATGCCGAAGGCACTTGAAAACGGCCTCGGTGCTCGGTCCTCCAAAACTGACGTAAACGCCCAAGATCATCTTGCTCTTGCGGTCGATGAGAAGCGTCAGGGTTGGCCGCCCCAAGGGGAGCATGGTGTTTTCATCGACGATGAACAGATCGACTGGTGTGTGATCGATCTCCGCCACTTCCAAAATGTGCTTCGTCTTTGGACTAAACATGCTGGTCCGGAAGCGAATGGAAGCTTCTTGTTTGCCATACTTAGCCACGGCGTGCTCGTACGCGGGGTAGGACTTAATGGCACGACGAACGGTGTCATAACTCGGCAGCTTGAGCTGGCCATCTAAAGGGCGTAATCCATTTAGCTGGCTGAGTCGAACTTGTAGGGCATCACGGATGTCCACCACACTGCACCCAGGAGGTTCCAAATATCGATGCTCAATGAGATCAATGAGGTGTTCCTGGACTTCCTCTGGGAAACGACAGCCAAACCAACCTTGGTGTGCAGTACGGTCGATCAGACTTAGCGGCGCTTCACCACGACAGGCAAACGCCTGCCACCAGCGATAAACGGACGACGGACTAGGAGGATGTTCATCACCGAGTTGCTGGGCAATTTCTGTCAGGATCGGCTTGAGCTTGTTGGCGCTAAAAACAACCTTGTCTTTCCACGCCATCAGGGTGTCGAGGTAGCGTTTTTTCCTGAGTGCCTTGTCTGATAGAGTTTGAGAAAAGTTACTTAAAAAAACTGTCAAACTTGGTCGTTCAGCATGTCCGGCATCATGATGTAGTGGAGCTTTGGGCGTTATACGGCCACAAGTCCACCAAGCCAGCAGCTGCTCAACAGGGTGCTGATACACAACAAGAGATATCACATCCTCAAGCGTGACCAAGTTGCCACTAATCACTCGCGTAATCCTGACCTCCCTGCCATCAAGCAGAAAGTGACTGCCGTGGTTAAAGCCAATTCTCGAGGCCATGGCTCACCTCCCGTCGGTTGATGGTTACAGCCAGCTTGCTGCCGAGGGGGGCGTCAGAGTCATAACTGACTTGGCCATTTGCCAGCAGGGCCATTGCCAGCTTCATTGACCCAAGCAAATCAGCAAATTCCCCGAGCATCATGACCGGGTTCGACTTATGCAGCTTGACCAGCCTCTGCAGGCCAATGAGAAGATCTGCAGTAACTGCATTACGGCGATACTTGAAGAGTTGCTTCAGGTTGCCAAGCCGGGGCTCGCGACGAATTTCAACCTCGCTCCTGACGAGAAAGTTGTAGCCTTGCCTGCCCATGGCTTCCTCAATGGCCTCCATTTTTGCCTGTACCTCATGCTTCGCCAAAGAACGAGAAGGCTTGACTTCGATCACTAGCGCAGAGCCATCAGACAGTGTCAGAGCAAAGTCTGGGGTATAGCGCCGCATACGCCCTGAGAGCCCATAGTGAAACTTGAACGGTTGCTCCTTGATATCCAGCACTTGCGGGCTGAACTCGAGCAAATAGAGGGCATCGAGTTCAAGCAACTGCTCATACCCGATCATTCTTCCTGTCTTGATGGAGGGGAAATACCCGCGAATGCTGCCGCCAGTCGGAGCGACGACCTGGCGAACGGGCGTGTGAGAGTCTCTATGCCAGCCTAGCCACGGGCCAGTAGCACATAAGTGATAAGCCATAATATCTCCTTGGCCTCGCCTAGCTACAGACGCATCAGCGCCTCTCCTGCTGACGAGATCCAAAAATAATGACGAACGGAGACTTGACCTACGGAGGGGGAAGAGACGATACTTTGGGTGTCCGCCCTTTCGATCGATCTCTTCGGTCCTAAGGTTCAAGTGAGGGGCAAGCGCTAGTCGCTTGCCCTTTCTTGTTTCCAGTACTTCCTCTTTGCATTTTCTTCGATAGCCGTTCTCCTTCTCAGTCTTGAGTGCACAAACCCATCACGAAATCCAAGTGACGAGGCACCTTCCATTATAGGTCAGCATTTAGTTTTTTGGATAAAAATATTAATTAATACTCTTTCACCAGTGAAAAAACAAAATAGCCAGCAAGAGCAACACCAAACCCCCGCCTTTAATAGGTCATACCAGATTACACCTCAAATCGATGTAGAAAAAACTGCCTATTTATACATAATTTGATGCATATTTTCGCGGCGAAAATTTTTATAGCAGCAAATAATGTAAATATTTGAATTTAGCTGGCTAAATGCAAAAAGCCCCAGCATCTCTGCTGGGGCCTTGGTTTGCTACCTCTTGATTTTTCAGTTTGTGCTGATTCTTTTCACAAACTCTGCTGACCTACAACAACCGCAGGCGGCTTAGCCGTGGTGTTCGTGACGCATGTGCGGGAACAGGATCACGTCGCGGATCGACGGTGCGTCGGTCAGCAGCATCACCAGGCGGTCGATGCCGATACCGCAGCCACCAGTCGGCGGCAGGCCGTATTCCATGGCGCGGATGTAGTCGGCGTCGTAATGCATGGCTTCATCGTCGCCGGCGTCCTTCTGCTCCACTTGCGACAGGAAGCGCGCAGCCTGGTCTTCCGGATCGTTCAGCTCGGAGTAGCCATTGGCGTGCTCGCGGCCAACGATGAACAGCTCGAAACGCTCGGTGATGCCCGGCTGGGTATCGGAGCCACGCGCCAGCGGCGACACTTCCACCGGGTAATCGATGATGAAGGTCGGGTTCCACAGCAGGCCTTCGGCGCATTCTTCGAACAGCGCCAGCTGCAGGCTGCCCAGACCCGGTGCCGGCGGCAGCTTGCCACCCAGGCGCTTGATCTCGGAGGCAACCCATTCGGCGTCGAACAGTTGCTCGTCGGTGTACTGCGGGTTGTAGTGCTTGATGGCACCAACGATGGTGAAGCGGTCGAAGCGCTTGCCCAGGTCCACTTCCTTGCCGTTGTAGCTCACCACGGTATGGCCGGTGGCGGCAATGGCACAGCGGCGGATGATGTTCTCGGTGAGGTCCATCATGCGCTGGTAGTCGCTGTAGGCCTCGTAGAACTCGATCATGGTGAACTCGGGGTTGTGGCGGGTACTCATCCCCTCGTTACGGAAGTTGCGGTTGATCTCGAACACGCGTTCCAGACCGCCCACCACCAGGCGCTTCAGGTACAGCTCAGGCGCCACGCGCAGGTACAGCGGCATGTCCAGCGCATTGTGGTGGGTAACGAACGGCTTGGCAGTGGCGCCACCCGGAATCGGGTGCATCATCGGGGTTTCCACTTCCAGGTAGCCCTCGCCCACCATCACCTCGCGCACGGTCTGCACGATTTTGGAACGCTTGATGAAGGTATTGCGGCTGTCGTCGCTGGTGATCAGGTCGACGTAGCGCTGGCGGTATTTCTGCTCCTGGTCGGTCATGCCGTGGAACTTGTCCGGCAGCGGGCGCAGGCTCTTGGTCAGCAGGCGCAACTCGGTCACGTTCACCGACAGCTCGCCCTTGTTGGTCTTGAACAGGATGCCCTTGGCAGCCACGATGTCGCCCATGTCCCAGTGCTTGAACGCGCTGTGCACTTCCGGGCCTACGCCCTGGTCGTTGATGTACAGCTGGATCTGGCCGGACATATCCTGGATGGTGGCAAAGCTGGCCTTGCCCATCACGCGCTTGAGCATCATGCGGCCGGCAACGGCCACGTGTACGTTCAGCGGCTCCAGCTCGTCCTTGGCCTTGTCGTTGTAGGCCACGTGCAGATCACCGGCCAGGTGCTCGCGCTTGAAGTCATTGGGAAAGGCAACACCGGCTTCGCGCAGCGCTTTCAGCTTCTCGCGACGCTCGGCCATGATGTGGTTTTCATCATGTTGCACCAGGCTGGATTCTTGTTCCGACATGGAAATCTCCGTCAATTGTCAAAGGTTGGCCGCATGCTGCGGCCAACCCCGGTTATGCGTTACACGCCCTGCTTCAGGCTGGCTTCGATGAAACCGTCGAGGTCGCCGTCCATCACTGCCTTGATGTTGCCCACTTCGTAGCTGGTGCGCAGATCCTTGATGCGCGACTGGTCGAACACGTAGGAGCGGATCTGGTGACCCCAACCCACGTCGGTCTTGCTGTCTTCCAGTGACTGCTTGGCTTCATTGCGCAGTTTCAGCTCGCGTTCGTACAGCTTGGCACGCAGCATCTGCCAGGCTTCATCACGGTTGCGGTGCTGCGAGCGGTCGTTCTGGCACTGCACCACAATGCCGGTCGGCGCGTGGGTAAGGCGCACGGCGGAATCGGTCTTGTTGATGTGCTGGCCACCCGCACCGGAAGCGCGGTAGGTATCGGTGCGCACGTCGGCCGGGTTGATGGTGATCTCGAAGCTGTCGTCCACTTCCGGGTACACGAACACGGAACAGAACGAGGTATGGCGGCGCGCGTTGGAGTCGAACGGCGACACGCGCACCAGGCGGTGCACGCCCACTTCGGTACGCAGCAGGCCGTAGGCGTATTCGCCTTCGATCTTGATGGTGGCGCTGGTAATGCCGGCCACGTCGCCCTCGGACTCTTCCAGGATGTCTACCTTGAAGCCCTTGCGTTCGGCGTAGCGCACGTACATGCGCAGCAGCATGCCGGCCCAGTCCTGCGCCTCGGTGCCGCCCGCTCCGGCCTGGATGTCCACGAAGCAGTTGTTCGGGTCCATCGGATCGTGGAACATGCGGCGGAATTCCAGTTTGGCAAGCTTGGCCTCGACCTCGTCCAGGTCGGCCTTCACCGCGAGGATGGTATCGTCGTCATCCTCGGCCTTGCCCATGTCGAACAGCTCGGCGCAGTCGGCCAGCGTAGCGGCGATACCTTCGATCACCAGTACCACGTCTTCCAGCTGCTTGCGCTCGCGGCCCAGTTCCTGGGCCTTCTTCGGGTCGTTCCAGATGTCCGAATCTTCGGTCAGGCGGGAAACTTCTTCCAGACGGTCTTTTTTGCCGTCGAAGTCAAAGATACCCCCGGATATCGGTGTTGCGCGCGCTCAGATCGTCGATCTGGGCCTGAATCTGATTGAGAACTTCTGCTTCAATCATGGTGTAGAACCTCCACAATAAAGAACATTTTGCCGCTGATTACGGTAATTCAGTAAAGACAAAAAGCGCACCTCGCGGTGCGCTTTTGCCTGCAACACTCAGACATCAACCCAGCAGGTGGGCAACGCCTGCGCGTTCTTCTTCCAGCTCAGCCAGGGTGAAGTTGATGCGTTCACGGCTGAATTCGTCGATTTCCAGGCCTTGTACGATCTTGTACTCGCCATTCTCGCAAGTTACCGGGAAGCCGAACATCACGTCTTTCGGAATGCCGTAGGAACCGTCGGACGGAATACCCATGGTCACCCACTTGCCGTTGGTGCCCAGTGCCCAGTCGCGCATGTGGTCGATGGCAGCGTTGGCAGCGGAAGCAGCGGACGACAGGCCACGGGCGGCGATGATGGCGGCGCCACGCTTGCCCACGGTCGGCAGGAACACGTCGCGGTTCCAGGCTTCGTCGTTGATCATGGACTTGACCGACTCACCATTGATGGTGGCGAAGCGGTAGTCAGCGTACATGCTCGGCGAGTGGTTGCCCCACACGGTCAGCTTCTCGATATCGGCCACGGCCTTGCCGGTCTTGGCAGCGATCTGGCTGGCGGCACGGTTGTGGTCCAGGCGCAGCATGGCGGTGAAGTTGTTCGGATTCAGGTCCGGCGCGGACTTCATGGCGATGTAGGCGTTGGTGTTGGCCGGGTTGCCCACTACCAGTACCTTCACGTCGCGGGAAGCCACGGCGTTCAGGGCCTTGCCCTGACCAATGAAGATGGCACCGTTGATGGACAGCAGCTCGGCACGCTCCATGCCCGGGCCGCGCGGACGGGAACCCACCAGCAGCGCGTAATCGGTGTCCTTGAAGGCAGTCATCGGATCGCTGTGCGCTTCGATGCCGGCCAGCAGCGGGAAGGCACAGTCTTCCAGCTCCATGATCACGCCCTTGAGCGCGTTCTGAGCCCTCTCGTCGGGGATTTCCAGCAGTTGCAGAATCACCGGCTGGTCCTTGCCCAGCATTTCACCGGAGGCGATACGGAACAGCAGGGCGTAACCAATCTGACCGGCTGCGCCAGTAACGGCAACGCGTACGGGGGCTTTCATCTAGGTACTCTCCTTTGGACGTGGCGATGGTGCGTGCACATGCTCTGACTTGCGCATGTTGCTATGCAATAGAGCCGGAGTGTAGCACGCAAGTTACGGTTTGTGGCCATCACCTTACCCTGCATCCGCACCCCTTCGCAAGATTTGTCTTGTGTCTTATATAAGACTAGGCTTTACGCTTGATTTATTTGATGTTAAAAAGCAGCCATGAATGCCAAATCCCTACTTCGCCTGCCACTCTACGAGCAGATCAAACAGCAAATACTGCAGCGGGTGGCGGATAGCGAATGGGACAGCAACGAGCTGCTGCCCAGCGAGTGGGATCTGGCAGAGCAGTTCTCGGTAAGCCAGGGTACGGTACGCAAGGCGCTGACCGATCTGGTCAATGATGGCGTGCTGTATCGCCAGCAGGGGCGTGGCACCTTCGTGGCCGAGCCGCTGGATGACTGGGCCGGCATGAGCATGGTGTCGCCGGGCATGCTGCGCGAAAAACCGGACCGGCTGGTACGCGAATTCCTGGGTATCCAGCGCGGCCATGCCAGCGACGAGTTGGCCGCAACCCTGGGGCTGCGCCGCGGCGCCGCGGTACACCGCATCCGCCTGCTGTGGCGCCAGCAGGGGCAGATCGTGGCGCTGGATGAAGTCACGCTGCCGCTGGAGCGCTTCGAAGCACTGGATGTGCGCTGGCTGCGCCAGAGCGTGGGAGTCTGGGCGGTACTGCAACAGCATTTCGGCGTGCGCCTGCGGGTGAAGGCCGAACAATGGCGAGCCATCGGGCTGCCACGGGAGGAAGCCCAGCTGCTGCATGCGCGCGAAGGCGAGCCGGCGCTGTTCTACCTGCGGCTGGCGGAAGACATGCAGGGGCAGGCACTGGAATGGCGTGAGCGCTGGTGCCTGACCGGCACACTGGGGCTAAGCCGCCAGCAAGAGCAGTAAGCAGATTGCAATGTCGCAAAAATGCAAAAAAGCGACCGCAATTTGTCAGGCGTCGGCATGATGGCGCTTATTTGCTAAAATTTACGCACATGTTGCACCTGCAGCATCGGTTCGACATGTTTTCAATCGGGTGGGGGCAGCAGCAACGTCCCCGTTCAGAGGACTTCGCGGCCGTACAGCGAAGCCCAATATAACCACTTGGTACATGCACATCCAAGGAAGCTCTATGCAGAAGCAACGACCAAAGCACCTCGATCTGGGGAAGATCAGACTGCCTGTTCCGGGCATCGTCTCGATCCTGCACCGGATCAGCGGCGTGGCACTCTTCTTCGCCCTGCCGCTACTGATCTACCTCCTCTCCGGCTCGCTCAGCTCCGCCGAAACTTTCGATAGCTACCACGCAGTAGTTGCTCACCCGCTGATGAAGCTGATCCTGATCGGTTTCCTGTGGGCCTTCCTGCATCACGCCACTGCCGGCGTCCGTTTCCTGTTTCTTGATATCCACAAGGGCCTGGAACTGCAAACCGCCCGTGCGACCGCCAAGATCGTACTGGCTGTCAGCCTGTCCCTGACCGTCATCCTGGGGGCGATCCTATGGTAAACCGCAACGTTGTTGGCGCTCACTACGGCCTGAAGGACTGGATCGTCCAGCGCATCACCGCGGTGATCATGCTGGCCTACACCATTCTGCTGGTGCTGTTCCTGCTGGCCATGCCGGCCGGCTACGAAGGCTGGAAAACCCTGTTCAGCATGACCTGGGTGAAAGTACTGACCCAGACCACCCTGCTGGCCTTGTTCATGCATGCCTGGGTTGGCATTCGTGACCTGTGGATGGACTACATCAAACCGGTTGGCGTGCGTCTCACCATGCACTCCCTGACCGCGGTTTGGCTGGTGTCCTGTTTCATCTATTCGCTTAAGGTTGTCTGGGGGCTGTAATGACTGTACCTGTTCGTCGTTTTGACGCAGTGATTGTTGGCGGCGGTGGCGCAGGTCTGCGTGCTGCCCTGCAACTGTCCGAGTCCGGCCTGAAAACCGCCGTACTCTCCAAAGTATTCCCGACCCGTTCCCACACCGTAGCAGCGCAGGGCGGCATTTCCGCTTCGCTGGGCAATGTGCAGGAAGACCGCTGGGAATGGCATATGTACGACACCGTAAAGGGGTCGGACTGGCTGGGTGACCAGGACGCCATCGAATTCATGTGCCGCAAGGCGCCTGAAGCCGTGATCGAGCTTGAGCACTTCGGCATGCCTTTCGACCGTCTGGAAAACGGCAAGATCTACCAGCGCCCGTTCGGCGGCCACACCCAGAACAATGGTGAGACCCCGGTGCAACGTGCCTGTGCTGCCGCCGACCGTACCGGCCACGCCATGCTGCACACCCTGTACCAGCGCAACGTACGTGCCAACACCCAGTTCTTCGTGGAATGGATGGCGCTGGACCTGATCCGTGACGAAGCCGGTGACGTGGTAGGCGTAACCGCCCTGGAAATGGAAACCGGTGAAGTCTTCATCTTCCACGCCAAGGCGGTATTGTTCGCCACCGGCGGTTCCGGCCGTATCTACGCCGCCTCCACCAACGCCTTCATCAACACCGGTGACGGCCTGGGCATGTGCGTGCGTGCAGGCATCCCGCTGGAAGACATGGAATTCTGGCAGTTCCACCCCACCGGCGTGGCCGGCGCGGGCGTGCTGATCACCGAGGGTGTGCGCGGCGAAGGCGGCATCCTGCTGAACAGCAATGGCGAGCGTTTCATGGAACGCTACGCACCGAACCTGAAAGATCTGGCTCCGCGTGACTTCGTGGCCCGCTCCATGGAGCAGGAAGTGCTGGAAGGCCGTGGTTGCGGCCCGAACAAGGACTACGTGCTGCTGAAGCTGGACCACCTCGGTCCGGACATCATCAAGCAGCGTCTGCCTGGCATCCGCGAGATCGCCATCAAGTTCGCCGGCGTGGACCCGATCAAGGACCCGATCCCGGTAATCCCGACTTGCCACTACCAGATGGGCGGTATTCCGACCAACTACCGTGGCGAAGTGGTGGTACCGCAGGGCGACAATCCGGAAAACCGCGTCAACGGTTTCTACGCCGCCGGCGAATGCGCTTGTGCATCGGTACACGGCGCCAACCGCCTGGGCACCAACTCGCTGCTCGACCTGGTGGTATTCGGCAAATCTGCTGGTGACAGCATGGTCGAGTTCATCAAGAACGAGATGCCGACCTGGAAGCCGCTGCCGGCCAATGCCGCCGAGCGCTCGCTGGCCCGCATCAGCCGCCTGGACAACCAGACCAATGGCGAAGATGTGACCGAAGTGCGTAACGCCATGCAGCGTACCGTACAGGCCCGTGCCGCCGTGTTCCGCAATTCCGAGAACCTGTCGCTGGGCGTGAAGGAAATCCAGGAAGTGGCCGAGCGCGTGAAGCGCACCCAGATCAAGGACAAGTCCAAGGTGTTCAACACCGCCCGCGTGGAAGCGCTGGAGCTGGAAAACCTGATCGAAGTGGCGGTAGCTACCCTGATCGCCGCCGAAGCGCGCAAGGAATCCCGTGGCGCCCACGCCCACGCCGATTTCCCGCAGCGTGACGACGAGGTGTGGATGAAGCACTCCCTGTACTACGGCGATGACCGTCGCCTGAGCTACAAGCCGGTGCACACCAAGCCGCTGTCGGTGGATTACATCCCGCCGAAAGAGCGTACCTTCTAAGCGGCGACCAGGAGATCGAACATGAGCAAAACACGTTTTTCCATTTACCGCTACGACCCGGACAAAGACGCCAAGCCGTACATGCAGGATTACGAGATCGAGCTCGGCCCGAACGACGTAAAACTGCTGGACGTGATCGTGAAGCTGAAGGCAATGGACGACACCCTGTCGTTCCGCCGCTCCTGCCGTGAAGGTATCTGTGGCTCCGACGCCATGAACATCAACGGCAAGAACGGTCTGGCCTGCATCACCAACGTGGCCGACCTGAAACAGCCGATCGAGCTGCGCCCGCTGCCTGGCCTGCCGGTAATCCGCGATCTGATCGTGGACATGACCCAGTTCTTCAAGCAGTACCACTCGATCAAGCCGTACGTGATCAACGACACCCAGGCTCCGGAAAAGGAACGTCTGCAGTCTCCGGAAGACCGCCTGGAGCTGGATGGCCTGTACGAGTGCATTCTGTGCGCGTGCTGTTCCACTTCCTGCCCGTCGTTCTGGTGGAACCCGGACAAGTTCGTTGGCCCGGCCGGCCTGCTGGCGGCGTACCGCTTCATTGCCGATACCCGCGACACCGCCACCAACGAGCGTCTGGACAACCTGGAAGACCCGTACCGCTTGTTCCGCTGCCACAGCATCATGAACTGCGTTGACGTGTGTCCGAAGGGCCTGAACCCGACCAAGGCGATCGGCAAGATCAAGGACCTGATGGTCAAGCGTGCCGTATGACCGCAATCGATCCGGTTGAAATCAAACGGATCCGCTGGCGCTCCCGCCGCGGCCTGCTCGAACTCGATCTGGTGCTGGAACGTTTCCTCGCCAGCCGTTTCGAGCAGCTCACCGCGGCGGAGCTTGCCGCGTACCGGAAGTGCCTGGAGCTGGACGACACGGACTTCCTTGATTACGTCAATGGCAAGGCGGAAGTACCCGATCCCGAGCTGACACACATCATCGGGATATTGCGGACAGTGTGACTGGCCGCTGCAGCAAACACATTACAACGACCACAAACTGAAACTGGGAGTATTGCTGTGGAAAACAATCGCAAAGTAACGCTCACCTACAACGACGGCAAGGATGCGCTGGAGATGCCGGTACTGCCGGGCACCCTGGGTCCGGACGTCGTCGACATCCGCGCCTTCTCCAAGACCGGCATGTTCACCTTCGACCCGGGCTTCCTGGCCACCGCCAGCTGCGAATCGCAGATCACCTTCATCGATGGTGACCTGGGCCAGCTGTACTACCGCGGCTACCCGATCGAACAACTGGCGGAAAGCAGCGACTACCTGGAAGTGTGCTACCTGCTGCTGAACGGCGAACTGCCGAACGCAGAGCAGCGCAAGGAGTTCGAGCGCGGCATCATGCGCCACAACATGCTGCATGACCAGATCATCAGCTTCTACAAGGGTTTCCGCCGCGACGCGCACCCGATGGCCGTGATGGTGGGTGTGGTTGGCGCGCTGTCCGCCTTCTACCACGACTCGCTGGACATCAATAACCCGGAACACCGCAAGATCTCGGCCCACCGCCTGATCGCCAAGCTGCCGAACATCGCAGCCCAGGCGTACCGCTACAACAAGGGCCTGCCGTTCTCCTACCCGAAGAACGGTCTGACCTACGCCGAGAACTTCCTGCACATGATGTTCTCCACCCCGTGCGAAGAGTACAAGGTGAACCCGGTTACCGCCCGCGCGCTGGACCGCATCTTCACCCTGCACGCCGATCACGAGCAGAACGCCTCCACCTCCACCGTGCGTCTGGCCGGCTCCTCCGGTGCCAACCCGTTCGCATGTATCGCCGCCGGTATCGCCTGCCTGTGGGGCCCGTCCCACGGTGGCGCCAACGAAGCCGTGCTGAAGATGCTGGACGAAATCGGCAGCGTGGATCACGTGGCCGACTTCATGCAGGGCGTGAAGGACAAGCGCTACAAGCTGATGGGCTTCGGCCACCGCGTGTACAAGAACATGGACCCGCGCGCCGCCATCATGAAGCAGACCTGCGACGAAGTGCTGACCGAGCTGGGCCTGCAGAACGATCCGAAGTTCAAGCTGGCCATGGCGCTGGAAAAGATCGCGCTGGAAGACCCGTACTTCATCGAGCGCAAGCTGTACCCGAACGTGGACTTCTACTCCGGCATCGTGCTGTCCGCCATCGGCATCCCGGTATCCATGTTCACCCCGATCTTCGCTCTGGCACGTACCGTGGGCTGGATCTCGCACTGGACCGAAATGATCGCCGACCCGGGCATGAAGATCGGCCGTCCGCGCCAGCTGTACACCGGCTCACCGCGCCGCGACTTCGTACCGGTCGCCAAGCGCTAAGCGCATGACACAGGTTGGCCGCAATGCGGCCAACCTTTTTACCCCCAGATACCAACACAACAAACAGCACGCCAAGAGCGTTCCGTCAAAGCCGGTGGCTGCAATAGCTGTAGCGCCATCTACTTTGTCAAAACGGTTTTAGCAAAGCTGCAACGCAGACAAAAGGGTCGAACAATGATGCAATCCATGTACAGTCATTCTCACCTGTTTGGTGGGAATGCACCGTTCATCGAGGAGCTGTACGAACAGTACCTCGCTGATCCGAACGTGGTTCCGGCGGAATGGCGGGATTACTTCGACAAGCTGGCCATGACGCCGGGCGCCGCCGACCGCGACGTGGCACACCAGCCGATTCAGGAATCCTTCATCCAGCTGGCCAAGAAGCCGATCAGCGGCCAGCGCAGCAGCGATGCGGCCAACTGGGAGTCGATGCAGAAGCAGGTAGGCGTGCTGAAGCTGATCTCCGCCTGGCGCGTGCTTGGCTCCCGCCAGGCCAATCTGGATCCGCTCAAGCGCATGGATCAGGCCACTGTCCGCGAACTGGAACCGGCCACCCACGGCCTGACCGACGCCGACATGGCCGTGCAGTTCAACGTCGGCTCGCTGGTTGCCCCGCAGAAGCTGCCGCTGTCCGACATCATTGCCCGTCTGAAGCAGACCTACGGCGGCAATGTCGGCGTGGAATACATGCACATCACCAACTCCGCAGAAAAGCACTGGATCCAGCAGCGCTTCGAAGGTGATCTGTCCACCCCGCGTTACGGCGCCGACAAGAAAAAGCGCATCCTCAAGCAGATTACCGCCGCCGAGACCCTGGAGCGCTACCTGCATACCCGCTACGTGGGTCAGAAGCGCTTCTCGCTGGAAGGTGGCGAAGCCGCCATCGCCGCGCTGGACCACCTGATCCAGACCGGTACCAGCCACGGTATCGAAGAGCTGATCATCGGCATGGCCCACCGTGGCCGCCTGAACGTGCTGGTAAACACCCTGGGCAAGCTGCCGCGCGACCTGTTCGCCGAATTCGAAGGCAAGGCCGCACAGGATCTGGCTTCCGGTGACGTGAAGTACCACATGGGCTTCTCCTCCGACATCCCCACCGCCAGTGGCCCGATGCACGTTTCGCTGGCGTTCAACCCGTCGCACCTGGAAATCGTGAACCCGGTGGTGGAAGGTTCGGTACGTGCCCGCCAGGACCGCCGCAAGGACAGCGAGCGCAAGACCGCGGTACCGCTGCTGATTCACGGTGACTCGGCCTTTGCCGGCCTGGGCGTGAACCAGGGTACCTTCAACCTGTCGCAGACCCGCGGCTACGGTACCGGCGGCACCCTGCACCTGGTGATCAACAACCAGGTGGGCTTCACCACCTCCGACACCCGCGACATGCGCTCCACGCTGTACTGTACCGACGTGGCCAAGATGATCGAAGCGCCGATCTTCCACGTGAACGGCGACGATCCGGAAGCGGTGTGCTACGTAATGCAGGCCGCACTCGACTACCGCATGACCTTCAACAAGGACGTGGTAATCGACCTGGTGTGCTACCGCAAACTGGGCCACAACGAGGGCGACGACCCGTTCCTGACCCAGCCGATGATGTACAAGCGCATCGCCAAGCACCCGGGCACCCGCGCACTGTACGCGCAGCGCCTGGTGGCCGAGGGCGTGCTGAAGGCGGAAGAAGCCGAGGATCTGATCCGCGCCTACCGCGATGCACTGGACAAGGGCGAGCATGTCGAGCAGACCGTACTGTCCAACTACCGCCGCGAGCACGCGCTGGACTGGAGCCAGTACCAGGGCACCCACTGGGCCCACCCCACCGACACCTCGCTGCCGCAGGCCGACATCATCCGCCTGGCCGAGAAATTCACCAGCGTGCCGGCAGAATTCAAGCTGCACCCGACCGTGAAGAAGGTGCAGGAAGCCCGCATGGCCATGGCCCGCGGCGAACAGCAGCTGGACTGGGGCATGGCGGAAATCACCGCCTACGCCAGCCTGGTAACCAACGGCTACGGCGTGCGCATCTCCGGTGAAGACTCCGGCCGCGGCACCTTCTCCCACCGTCACTCCGTGGTGCACGATCAGAACCGCGAGCGCTGGGACCAGGGCAGCTACGTACCGCTGCGCAATATGAGCGACAACCAGGGCGAGTTCCTGGTGATCGACTCGATCCTGAACGAAGAAGCGGTACTGGCCTACGAATACGGCTACGCCTGCTCCGCTCCGGACCAGCTGGTGATCTGGGAAGCCCAGTTCGGCGACTTCGCCAACGGCGCCCAGGTAGCCATCGACCAGTTCATTTCCTCCGGCGAAACCAAGTGGGGCCGTCTGTGCGGCCTGACCACCATCCTGCCGCACGGCTACGATGGCCAGGGCCCGGAGCACTCCTCCGCCCGCCTGGAACGCTGGTTGCAGCTGTGCGCCGAGCACAATATGCAGATCGTGATGCCGTCCGAAGCCAGCCAGATGTTCCACGTGCTGCGCCGCCAGGTACTGCGTCCGTACCGCAAGCCGCTGGTGATCTTCCTGTCCAAGCGCCTGCTGCGTTACAAGGACTCCATGAGCCCGATCACCGACCTGACCGCCGGCAGCTTCCGCCCGGTGATCGGCGATGCGTCGATCAAGGATGCCAAGAAGGTAAAGCGCGTGCTGCTGTGTGCCGGCCAGGTTTACTACGACCTGGTGAACGGTCGCAAGGAACGCGGCATGGAAGAAGACGTGGCCATCGTGCGCATCGAGCAGCTGTACCCGTTCCCGACCGAGCAGCTGCAGGCCGAACTGGCCCAGTATGCCCACGTGAAAGAACTGGTCTGGGTACAGGAAGAGCCGCGAAACCAGGGCGCCTGGTACCAGATCCGCCATCGTCTGGAAGGCCTGCTCAACGGCAAACAGACCCTGGATTTCGCTGGCCGCCCGTCGTCCGCCTCCCCGGCCGTAGGCTATATGAGCAAGCACGTATCCCAGCTCAAGGCCTTCGTCGAAGAAGCCCTGTCGTTCAACAAATAACACCTGCACATAAGAACGGGGCGGCCCTGCGCCGCCCCTTAATGGAGAAGAACAATGGCCATCATTGAAGTCAAAGTCCCCCAGCTGCCGGAATCCGTATCCGAAGCCACCCTGATGACCTGGCACAAGCAAGTCGGCCAGGCCGTTGCCCGTGACGAAAACCTGATCGATCTGGAAACCGACAAGGTGGTACTGGAACTGCCGGCACCGCTGGCCGGCGTGCTGGTAAAGATCATTGAGCAGGACGGTGCCACCGTAACCTCCGGCCAGCTGATCGCCCACATCGATACCGAAGCCACCGCAGGTGCCTCCGCTCCGGCCGCCGCGGCCGCACCGGCTGCTGCACCCGCCGCTGCCCCGGTACAGGCTGCCGCCACCGGTGGCGCCGCCATGCCGTCCGCTGCCAAGCTGGCCGCAGAAACCGGCGTGAACCTGGCCGACGTAGCCGGCTCCGGCCGTGACGGTCGCATCCTGAAAGAAGACGTGGCTGCCGCCAAGCCGGCTGCTGCCGCTCCGGCCGCTGCTGCGGCCAACGTGGGCCAGGCACTGGCCTCCACCCCGGCGATCAGCACCTCGGTACTGTCCGGCCGTCCGGAACAGCGCGTGCCGATGTCCCGCCTGCGCCAGCGCGTGGCCGAGCGTCTGGTGATGTCGCAACAGACCAACGCCATCCTGACCACCTTCAACGAAGTCAACATGAAGCCGTTGATGGATCTGCGCGCCCGCTACAAGGACAAGTTCGAGAAAGAGCACGGCGTGAAGCTGGGCTTCATGGGCTTCTTCGTGAAGGCCGTGGTTGCCGCGCTGAAGAAATACCCGGTAGTGAACGCCTCGGTTGATGGCACCGACATCATCTACCACGGCTACTTCGACATCGGCGTGGCAGTAGGCAGCCCGCGTGGCCTGGTAGTGCCGGTAATCCGCAATGCCGACCAGCTGTCGCTGGCCGAGATCGAGAAGCAGATCGCCGACTTCGGCAAGCGCGCCCAGGAAGGCAAGCTGACCGTGGAAGAGCTGACCGGCGGTACCTACACCATCTCCAACGGCGGTACCTTCGGCTCCATGATGTCCACCCCAATCATCAACCCGCCGCAATCCGCGATCCTGGGCATGCACGCCACCAAGGAACGTGCGGTAGTGGAAAACGGTCAGGTTGTGGTTCGCCCGATGATGTACCTGGCCCAGTCCTACGACCACCGCATCATCGATGGTCGCGAAGCAGTACTGAGCCTGGTGGCAGTGAAGGACGCCATCGAAGATCCGGCCCGCCTGATCCTCGACCTGTAAGTACAGCCTGCTTCGGCACATCCGCGTGCGGCCAACCCCAGGGTTGGCCGCAACGTGCAAAGGAATTATTCAATGAGCCAACAATTCGACGTAGTAGTGATCGGCGGCGGCCCCGGCGGTTACGTAGCAGCCATCCGTGCGGCCCAGCTGGGTTTCAGCACCGCTTGTGTGGATGCATTCAAGAACCCGGAAGGCAAGGCCTCCCTGGGCGGCACCTGCCTGAACGTGGGTTGCATCCCGTCCAAGGCACTGCTGCAGTCCTCGGAAAACTTCCACGCCATCCAGCATGACTTCGCCAAGCACGGCATCTCGGTAGACGGTGCCAAGATGGACGTGGCCACCATGCTGGAGCGCAAGAACGGCATCATCACCAAGAACGCCGGCGGTATTGCCTTCCTGTTCAAGAAGAACAAGGTTGCCAACATCCATGGTCTGGGCACGCTGAAATCCCGCCAGGGCGAGAAGTGGGTCATCGAGGTTACCGACAACGGTGCCGTGGTGGACACCCTGGAAGCCAGCCACGTGATCATCGCCACCGGCTCCAACCCGCGCCAGCTGCCGGGTCTTCCGACCGACAACCAGATCGTGCTGGACAATGCCGGCGCACTGGCGCTGACCGATGTACCGGCCCGTCTGGGCGTGATCGGTGCCGGCGTGATCGGCCTGGAAATGGGTTCGGTATGGAAGCGCCTGGGCGCCGACGTGACCATCCTGGAAGCCATGCCGACCTTCCTGGCCGCTGCTGACCAGCAGATCGCCAAGGAAGCGTTCAAGACCCTGACCAAGGATACCGGCCTCGACATCAAGCTGGGCGTGAAGATCGGTGAAATCAGCAAGGGCGCCAACAGCGTCACCGTGAACTACGAGCTGAACGGCGAAGCCGTGAAGGCAGAGTTCGACAAGCTGATCGTGGCCATCGGCCGCGTACCGAACACCGCCGGCCTCGGCGCCGACAGCGTGAACCTGCAGCTGGACGAGCGCGGTTTCGTGGTTGTGGACGATCACTGCCACACCAACCTGCCGAACGTGTGGGCAATTGGCGACGTGGTGCGCGGCCCGATGCTGGCGCACAAGGCGTCTGAAGAAGGCGTGGCGGTTGCCGAGCGCATCGCCGGCCAGAAGCCGCACGTGGACTTCGGCGTGATTCCGTGGGTGATCTACACCTCGCCGGAAATCGCCTGGGTCGGCAAGACCGAAGAGCAGCTCAAGGCCGAAGGCATTGAGTACAAGAAAGGCACTTCCGGTTTTGCGGCCAACGGTCGCGCGCTGGGTCTGGGCCATGCCCAGGGTACCGTCAAGCTGCTGGCCTGCGCCAAGACCGACCGCATCCTCGGCCTGCACATGATCGGCCCGATGGTGTCCGAGCTGGTGACCGAAGGCGTGGTATCGATGGAGTTCAAGGCTGCCAGCGAAGACCTGGCACGCATTGTCCACGCCCACCCGTCGCTGTCCGAGGTGGTGCACGAAGCCGCACTGGCCGCCGACAAGCGCGCGCTGCACGGCTAAAGCTACCCGGGCCGTGTACAATGTGCCGGCCCACGTGAACGGTGTGGCAGTCGCTCGCGGCTGCCACCGGCAAAAATAAGGCTGTGCGAGCAGCCAAGGAATAGAGACGTAGGCCAGACAGGCCCCGCCATCATTTCCACCCGAAAGGAAAATCAATGAACCTGCACGAATACCAAGCGAAAGAGCTGCTGGCCAAGTACGGCCTGCCGGTGCAACAGGGCATTCTGGCCAACTCGCCGGAAGAAGCTGCTGCTGCTTACGACAAGCTGGGCGGCAAATTTGCCGTTGTGAAGGCCCAGGTCCACGCCGGTGGCCGTGGCAAGGCCGGTGGCGTAAAAGTGGTGAAGAGCCGCGAAGAAGCTGCTGAAGTTGCCAAGACCCTGATCGGCACCAACCTGGTGACCTATCAGACCGACGCCGCCGGCCAGCCGGTAAACAGCGTGCTGGTATGTGAAGACATGTACCCGGTACAGCGCGAACTGTACCTGGGCGCCGTGGTTGACCGTGGCACCCAGCGCGTGGTGTTCATGGCCTCCACCGAAGGTGGCGTGGAGATCGAGAAGGTTGCCGAGGAAACCCCGGAAAAGATCATCAAGGTAGAGATCAACCCGCTGGTTGGCCCGCAGCCGTTCCAGGGCCGTGACCTGGCATTCGCACTGGGTCTGGAAGGCGCACAGGTTGCCGCTTTCACCAAACTGTTCCTGGGCGCCGCCAAGGCCTTCATCGAGAACGACTTCGCGCTGTTCGAAGTGAACCCGCTGGCGCTGCGTGAAAACGGCGAACTGGCCTGCGTGGACGGCAAGATCAACCTGGACTCCAACGCCCTGTACCGTCACCCGGAACTGCTGGCCATGCGCGACAAGTCGCAGGAGAACGAGCGTGAAGTGAAAGCTTCCGAGTTCGACCTGAACTACGTGGCACTGGAAGGCAACATCGGTTGCATGGTGAACGGCGCCGGTCTGGCCATGGCTACCATGGACATCATCAAGCTGAAGGGTGGCCAGCCGGCCAACTTCCTGGACGTGGGCGGCGGCGCTACCAAGGAGCGCGTGATCGAAGCGTTCAAGCTGATCCTGGCCGACACTTCGGTGCAGGGCGTGCTGATCAACATCTTCGGCGGTATCGTACGTTGCGACATGATTGCTGAAGCGATCATCGCCGCGGTGAAGGAAGTGAACGTGACCGTGCCGGTAGTTGTGCGCCTGGAAGGCAACAACGCCGAGCTGGGCGCCAAGATCCTGGACGAATCCGGTCTGAAACTGACCTCCGCCCAGGGCCTGAACGACGCAGCCGAGAAAATCGTTGCTGCCGTTGCCGCCCTCTAATCACCCGCACCGCATAAGGATTTCAAAATGAGCGTATTGGTAAACAAAGACACCAAAGTGCTGGTGCAAGGTTTCACCGGCAAGAACGGTACTTTCCACGCCGAACAGGCACTGAAGTGCGGCACCAAGGTAGTTGGTGGCGTTACCCCGGGCAAGGGCGGTGCTGAGCACCTGGGCCTGCCGGTGTTCAACACCATGAAGGACGCCGTTCGCGAGACCCAGGCTGACGCTTCCGTGATCTACGTACCGGCAGCTTTCGCCAAGGATTCCATCCTGGAAGCCATCGACAGCGGCGTGAAGCTGATCGTGTGCATCACCGAAGGCGTGCCGACCCTGGACATGCTGTACGTGAAGAAAGCCGTGGACGAAGCCGGCATCCGCCTGATCGGCCCGAACTGCCCGGGTATCATCACCCCGGGTGAGTGCAAGATCGGCATCATGCCGTGGCACATCCACAACCCGGGCCGCATCGGTATCGTGTCCCGCTCCGGCACCCTGACCTACGAAGCCGTGGCACAAACCACCGCCCTGGGCCTGGGCCAGTCCACTTGTATCGGTATCGGCGGCGACCCGATCCCGGGTACCTCCCACATCGATTCCCTGAAGCTGTTCCAGGATGATCCGGATACCGACGCCATCATCATGATCGGTGAAATCGGTGGTACCGCTGAAGAAGAAGCTGCCGAATTCGCCAAGCAGTACGTGACCAAGCCGGTAGTAGGCTACATCGCCGGTGTTACCGCCCCGAAAGGTAAGCGCATGGGTCACGCCGGCGCCATCATCTCCGGCGGCAAGGGTACTGCCGAAGAGAAGTTCAAGGCTTTCGAGCGTGCAGGCATCGCCTACACCCGCAGCCCGGCCGAAATCGGCAAGACCATGTTCGAACTGCTGAAGTCCAAGGGCATGATCTGATCTGCCACGGTCTGAACAGACAGCAAACCCCGCCAACTGGCGGGGTTTTTTGTTGTCCGGTACATAGCATGTCCTGCCCTGCGGCCAACCTTAACTAGCGGCTGGCAAACAAAAACCCCGCCGTAGCGGGGTTGACTGGATGGATACGTCACGCAGGCGCGCTGACGACATCAACCCTGAGCTGGCAGCAGCGTCTCCTGCCGCAGCAAGGGCTCCACCTGCTCTGCCGGCATCGGCTTGGCCAGCAGGTAGCCCTGCACCTGTTCGCAGCCGTGCTCTTCCAGGAAGCGCCATTGCTCGATGGTCTCCACCCCTTCCGCCACCACCTGCATGTTCAGGTTCTTGGCCATATTGATGATGGCACGGGTAATGGCGGTATCGTCCTGATCGTCCGGGATGTCGCGTACGAAGGAGCGATCGATCTTCAGCTTGTCGGCCTTGAAGCGCTTCAGGTAGGACAGGCTGGAGTAACCGGTGCCGAAGTCATCGATGGACATGCGGATCCCCATGTCCTGAATGGCGCGGATAGCCTGTACCGTGGACTCCATGTCATCCATGATCACGCTTTCGGTCACCTCCACGTCCAGGCAGCTGCCCGGCAGGTTGTAGGTGGCCAAGGCATTGCCCAGTACCTGGGTCAGGTCCTCATGGCGGAACTGCAACGCCGACAGGTTGACACCAACTGTGATCAGCGGCAGGCCGGCGGCATGCCAGGCGGCAATCTGGCGGCAGGCCTCGCGAATCACCCAGTTGCCGATCTGCACGATGAAACCGCGCTCCTCGGCCACGTCGATGAAATGGATCGGCCCCAGCAGGCCCAGCGACGGGTGGTTCCAGCGGATCAGCGCCTCGGCACCGACAATGCGGCCACTCTTGATTTCCACCTGCGGCTGATAGTGCAGCACGAATTCGCCGCGCTCCACCGCGTAGCGCAGCTGGCTTTCAATGGCCAGTATCTCGCGGGCGCGGGCATTGAGGTCGGAGGTGTAGAACTTGTAATTGTTGCGGCCGCTGGATTTGGCGTGGTACATCGCCGCGTCGGCATTGCGCACCAGGGTGTCGAAGTCACGGCCATCGTCCGGGAACACGCTGATACCGATACTGCCGGTCACCATCAGCGAGTGGTTGTACACCTCCAGCGGGGTGGTGAATTCGGCCAGGATGCGCTCGGCCATGTGCGCGGCGGCGGCGGCATCGTTGACCAGCGGCAGCAGGATGATGAATTCGTCACCGCCCTGGCGCGCCACCACCTCACCACTGCCCAGCACACTGCGGATACGCTCCGACGCCATCTTCAGCAGGATGTCGCCAGCGGCATGGCCCAGGGATTCGTTGATGGTCTTGAAGCGGTCCAGGTCCAGCAGCAGGATGGCCAGCTTGCCGTTATCGTGGGTGGCATTCTGAATGGCCAGCAACGCGCGGTCCTGCAGGTGACCACGGTTGGGCAGGCCGGTAAGCACATCGAAGTGCGCCAGGAACTGGATGCGTTCGTCTGCCGCCTTGCGCTCGGACTGGTCGCTGAAAATGGCCACGTAGTGGGTCACATCGCCAGACGGGCTCTTTACCGCATTGATCGCCAGCCACTCCGGATATACCTCGCCATTCTTGCGGCGGTTCCACACTTCGCCCTGCCACGAGCCCTGTTCGTTCAGCACCTGCCACAGGCTGTCGTAGAAGTCCTTGCTGTGGCGGCCGGAGCTGAGCACCATCGGGCGCTGGCCCAGCACTTCTTCCTGCGCGAAGCCGGTGATTTCGGTAAAGGCGCGGTTCACACTGCGAATGCGCACATCACCATCGGTAATCATGATGCCCTCGGCGGTGTTCTCGAACACCTTGGCCGCCAGCTGCATGCGCTCTTCCGCGGCGCGGCGCTCGGAGATATCGCGCACCATGCGCCACACGGCGGTAATGCGGCCGCTGGCATCGCGCATCGCCACGGTCTTGACGCTGACCGGGATCGGATTGCCGATGCGGTTGATGTACTGCACTTCGAATTCATCGCAGAAGCCGAAGCGCATCACCTTGTTGTCCAGGTTGTAGCGCTCCTGCGCCTCGCTGTCGCGATCCAGCAGGCCCCAGAAATTCTGCAGCTTGAGTTGATCCAGGCTGAAACCCAGCAGGCTGAGGAAGGCCGGGTTGGCGTCGATGATCTGCCCTTCCAGCGAGCTGATCACGATGCCGTCCAGGTTGGACCAGAACAGCTCGCGGTACTTGTTCTCGGAGCGGCGCAGCGCGTCCTCCACTTCGCGGCGGCGCTCGATGTCGGCCTCCAGCGCCAGGGTCTTGGCTTTCAGCTCGTCGATCAGGCGCTTCAGTTCTGCCCGCATCCATTCCAGATGCTTGCCCACGGTGCCGATCTCATCCTGCCGCCCCCAGTGAAACGGCTCATCCAGCTTGAGTGCGGCCAACTTGGTGGCCTGCTGCGACAGCTGGGCGATGGGGCGCAGGAAACGGGAATGCAGGATGGTCATCACCAGCACCACCGACAGCAGCAGCTGCGCCGCCACGATCAACAGCAGGTTCTTCAGCTGGTTGCGCTGGTAGATGGCCAGGTGTTCGGTATCGAACTCGATGCTGACCTGGCCGATTTCCTCGCCACGGTACACCACCGGCTTCTGCACGAAGGCCACGCTGCCGATGCGGCGTTCGCTGCGCAGGGTGGACAGGAACACGGTATTGGACTGGGTATCGGTAACGCGAATGGAGATCACCCGTGGATCGTCCATCACCGATGACACCAGCGGTGCGCCGGCCTGGCGGCTGAGGTTCCACAGCGGCTCCTGCATGCCCAGCGCCACGATGTCCAGCAGGCGCTTCTGGTCCACCGCCAGCTGGTTTTCCGCCTGTTCGCGCTGCAGGTTGAAGCTCAGCACGCTGATGAACACGGCGGGAATCAACAGGCCCAGTACCAGTGCCATCAGGAACACCTGGCGCAAGGACAGGCGGGAGCCGATGGCGTAGCTATCGAAATTGTCAGGCTTCTGGGTCATGAAATCGGTTTCCCCAACGACTTAAGCGTATTTTGGTGCAGTTATTCTGAAGATTATACGGAGGCGCGGCACGACGCGCGGATTTTCTCCATTTGCATAGTATAAGTCAGGTTGCCGAATCCGGAAGCCAGCGCCTACAATCGCCCGCATATTTTACTAGGCAGAATTTCATGCAAAACACCGCCTTCGACCAGCTGATCAGCGCGCGCTGGATCATTACCGTGGAACAGGATGGCCAAGTACTGGAAAACCATGCCGTGGCAGTGCGCAATGGCCGTATCGTTGCCATCCTGCGTCCGGAGGAAATCGCCGCGGCCAACGCCGCCGAGCGCATCGACCTGCCGCAGCACGTGCTGATGCCGGGCCTGGTAAACCTGCACGGCCACTCTGCCATGACCCTGCTGCGCGGCATGGCCGACGACAAGGCACTGATGGACTGGCTGCAGAACCATATCTGGCCTGCAGAAGGCAAGCATGTCAGCGATGCGTTTGTATTCGATGGTGCCTTATTGGCAATGGGTGAGATGTTCCGCAGCGGCACCACCACCATCAACGACATGTATTTCTTCCATGCCGCCATGGGCCGTGCCGGCCTGGCCGCCGGCATGCGAACCTTCGTCGGCTGCTCGATCCTGGAATTCCCCACCGTCTACGGCCAGAACGCCGACGACTACATCGCCAAGGGCATGGCCGAGCGCCAGCAGTTCCTCGGCGAGGAGCTGATCACCTTCACCCTGGCCCCGCATGCGCCGTACACCGTGGCCGACGACACCTTCCGCAAGGTCATCACCCTGGCCGAGCAGGAAGACATGCTGATCCACTGCCACATCCACGAAACCATGGATGAAGTGAACGGCAGCATCGACCAGTACCAGCAGCGCCCGCTGGCCCGCCTGGCGAACCTGGGCCTGCTGTCGCCGCGCCTGATCGCCGCGCACATGGTGCACCTCAGTGACGAGGAAATCGCGCTGGTGGCCAAGCATGGCGTGTCCATCGCCCACAACCCCACTTCCAACATGAAACTGGCTTCCGGCATTGCCCCGGTACAGAAGCTGTTGGCTGCAGGCGTGAACGTGGGTATCGGCACCGATGGTGCCGCCTCCAACAACAAGCTGGACATGCTGAGCGAAACCCGCATGGGCGCACTGCTGGCCAAGGTTGGCACCCTGGACCCGACCGCCGTGCCGGCAGCCACCGCGATCCGCATGTCCACCCTGCACAGCGCACAGGCGCTGGGTATTGCCGACAAGGTCGGCACCGTGAGCGTGGGCAAGCAGGCCGACCTGATCGCCGTGGACCTGTCGGCGGTGGAAACCAGCCCGCAGTTCGACCCGATCTCGCACATCGTGTACGCCGCCGGCCGTGAGCAGGTGAGCCACGTATGGGTGAATGGCCGCGCGGTACTGCGCGAGCGCCAGCTGACCACCCTCGACGAAGCCGAACTGAAAGCCAAGGCCGAAGACTGGCGCGTGCGCATTCTGGCCAAATAAGCTGGAAATCAAATAAGCAGGAAACAAGATGAGCAATGTAGACGAACTGGAGCTGGATAAATTCAGCCAGATTGCCCACAAGTGGTGGGACAAGGACAGCGAGTTCAAACCGCTGCACGAGATCAACCCGCTGCGCCTGGGCTTTATCGATGACTTCGCCGCCATCAGCGGCAAAACGGTGCTGGACGTAGGCTGCGGCGGCGGCATCCTGGCCGAGAGCATGGCCGCCAAGGGCGCCACCGTTACCGGCATCGACCTGGCCAAGAAATCGCTGAAGGTCGCCCAGCTGCACAGCCTGGAATCCGGCGTCAGCGTCAGCTACCGCTGCGTGCCGGTGGAAGAGTTGGCCGCAGAAGCACCGGCCAGCTTCGACGTGGTGACCTGCATGGAGATGCTGGAACACGTACCGGATCCGCTGAGCGTGGTGCGCGCCTGCGCCGAACTGGTGAAGCCGGGCGGCCAGGTGTTCTTCTCCACCCTCAACCGCAATGCCAAGGCCTACCTGCTGGCAGTGGTCGGTGCCGAATACGTGCTGAACATGCTGCCGCGCGGCACCCACGAGTACAAGCGCTTCCTCAAGCCGTCGGAACTGGCACGCATGGCGCGTGGCGCCGGGCTGGAGCTGCTGCAGGTGAAGGGCATGGGCTACAACCCGCTCACCCGCATCTATAGTCTGAATGACGATACCGACGTCAATTACCTGATGGCCATGCGCCGTCCGGGCTGATGTCCGCACTCGCAAGCCGTTGCGGCCAACCCGGCACCGTCGGGTTGGCCGCATTATTTATTGCCAAGCGATGTTGAGTTCTCCGCCACTGCCGCCCAATGCCATTCGCTGGCTGGCAGCATTGAACATCCACAACCGCGCCGAACTGCAGGCCGTGGGGGCGGTGCGCGCCTACCTGCTGCTGAAAGCCGCCGGTCACAGCGCCACCGAACGGCTGTTGTTCGCGCTGGAGGCCGCCGTGCGCGGCGAGCACTGGTCTGCCCTGGACGATGCCGACCGCACTGCCTTGCGCCTGGCTGCGGCCAACCATGCCCCGGTACGTCCGCTGCCGCCACAGGCGGAGCAGCAAGCGTTCATGGCCGAGGCATTGGCACTTGCCGCCGAAGCCGCCAGTCATGGCGAGGTGCCGGTAGGCGCAGTGGTGGTACATCACAACAAGATCATCGGGCGCGGCTACAACCGCCCGGTCAGCAGCCATGACCCCAGCGCCCATGCCGAGATGGTGGCACTGCGTGAAGCAGCCACGGCACTGGGCAATTACCGGCTGCATGGCTGCCAGCTGTATGTCACGCTGGAGCCCTGTGTCATGTGCGCCGGCGCCATCCTGCACAGCCGGCTGGATCACGTGCTGTACGGCGCCGCCGAGCCGCGCACCGGCGCCGCCGGCAGCGTGCTCAACCTGTTTGCCGAGCGCCGGCTCAACCATCACACCGCGGTGGATGGCAACATAGAAAGCGCGGCCGCCACGGCACTTCTGACCAGCTTCTTTGCCCAACGCAGATAAGTCAGGAGAGCATGATGAACCGCCACATCCGCCTTCTTGCCGCCCTGCTGCTTGTCAGCGTGGCTGGCGCGCAGGCCGCCACACCGGGCGAGACCGATTTTGTGCTGGCCAGCCAGCAGCAGCCAGTCGGCCCGGCCAGTATCAAACCCAACCCCTACACCCCCGGCATGCCCTGGCTGGAAGTCGGCGTACGCAGCCAGAGCCTGGTGTACTACGATGCGCGCGGCGTGGCGCGGGCGCATTACCAGATTTCCACCGCCCGCAATGGCGTGGGCGAGCGCGAAAACAGCTACCAGACCCCCCGCGGCTGGCACAGGGTTTGCGAGCGTATCGGCGATGGCATCGAGCCTGGCACCATCATCTACCGCCGTCAGGTAACACCATGGAAGTACACGCCGCAGCTGCACCAGGAATACCCGGACAAGGACTGGATCCTCACCCGTATCCTGTGGCTGTGCGGCATGGAGCCCGGCAAGAATCAGGGCGGCGAGGTGGATAGTTACGACCGCGCCATCTACCTGCACGGCGCCGGCGAGCACGTGGCCTTCGGCACACCGACTTCGCGCGGCTGTGTGCGCATGCGTAATGAAGACATCATCGAGCTGTTTGCCCAGACCAGTAATGGCCTGGATGTGCTGATCAACGAAAACCTGTGACCCATGCTGAGCCTGACTACCCCTGCCCTGCTATTCCCCGCCATTTCGCTGCTGCTGCTGGCCTATACCAACCGCTACTTGGCACTGGCCAGCATCATCCGCAATCTGTACGACGACTACCAGCAATCGCCCAGTGAAAAACTGGTGCAGCAGATCGGCAACCTGCGCCAGCGCATCGCACTGATCAAGTGGATGCAGAGCCTGGGGGTGGGCAGCCTGTTCCTGTGCGTGGTGGCCATGCTGCTGATCTACACCGGTTGGCCGCAAAGCGCGCAGTTCATCTTCGGCACCAGCCTGCTGCTGATGATCATGTCGCTTGGCATGTCGCTGCTGGAGCTGCGCATGTCCACCGATGCGCTGAATATCCTGCTGTCCGACCTGATCGCCGCCGAGCGCGAACGCGGCCAGCGCTGATCGCGCAAAAAAAAAGACCTCTCCCGGCCTGGGAGAGGTCAACACCCGTGTCGTACCTGCAAGGTTCCTGACGGAACGCGCAATAACGGTGTTATTGCTCTTGAAGCAGCTGTTCAAACTTACCTTGCGAGCCACTTGTCGTGTTAGCCCCTGATTTCCTCGCTTGGCCGTGTTTAAACAAGCGTTTGAATAATAGGGTTGCCGCACTTGGGCCGGCAAGCACTTTTCGATAAAATTCAAACATGCGTTTTATTTTCACCACACCGGTCGCCACCATAGCTGTTCTTTGGCACGGGCATGCTCGCCCGGCTTGCCGACAATGCTAGAATCCGCCGTCCGATTGCCAGACAATCGACAACCTTCAATTCATCAGCAGGAGGCGGGAGTGAGCTTCAAGGCCAACGACTCTCTTACCGAACAGATTGCCCAGTACCTGGGTCACAAGATCGTCAGCGGGGAAATGCAACCCGGCGAACGGGTACAGGAGCTGCGCATCGCCGCGGAACTGGATGTCAGCCGCGGTTCGGTACGCGAGGCGCTGCTGATCCTGCAGCGTCGCCACCTGGTGGAAATCCTGCCGCGCCGCGGCGCCATTGTCTCCGGCATCAGCCCGGAAGATGTGCGCGAGTTGTTCGAGCTGTGGTTCCAGCTGCTGGAGCAGGCGGTGGTGAAGCTGGCCGCCAGCTGGCAGAACGACGACCTGGCCGCGTTCATCGAATGCATGACCGAGCTGGAAGACTGCCAGCGCCGCAGTGACCCGCTGGGCTTTTACCGCCACGGCGTGGCCTTCCTGGAGCTGCTGTATCAGCATTGCGGCAACCGCTATCTGCAGCAGACGCTGTTCGACCTGCTGCCACAATCCCAGCGCTGTCTGTTCGCCATCCTGCGCGCCGGCAAGACGCAGATCGACCACACCCACGACTTCCTGCAGCGGCTGCTGAAAGCCATCGTCGCCCGCGAGGAGTTGCTGCTGCGCCAGCTGGTGCGCGAATTTGGCAGCCGCTACAGCCAGACTGCCCAGGCCGCCGCGGCCGAGCTGCAAAGCTGATCGCAATAAAAAAAGCGGCTAGTTGGCTAATGCCGTTCACTTAGCAGATCGAACCTGTTTGGTTGGGTAACGGGATGGCAGCTTTTTCACAACGCGGGGGCATTCACGCCCCC
>NZ_JBHRYH010000040.1:0-51664 GCF_042648905.1 Vogesella amnigena
AGTCTGTCCGCTGACACGGCAGATAGCCCGGATCGTCCCTCCACCTCGGCGCCCTTATCCGCTACTTCATAAGCGCGCAGACAGAACATACAAGCCCGGATAAGCGTAGCGCATCCGGGGGCAAATCGAGCACTCTCGGCTCAGGGGCCGGATCACGCGCCTCCCCGGATGCGCCTGCGGCTTATCCGGGCTACTGGCGCTCTGGCTTTCATGGCAAAAATCTCTTTTTCTTAGCCACGGAATATACGGAAGGCACAGAAAAAATCCCGGCCACGAAACCCACGAAGCAACACGAAACAACCTTCAAGCCTGTTTGCCTTTCTTCCGTGCTTTCCGTGGATTCCTTGGCAAAAAACCAGACCCGCCCCGCGCACCCACCCTGTCCCGCAGCAGCCACACCCTTTCGTGTTTTTTCGTGGGGTTCGTGGCAAAAATCTCTTTTTGTTCGCCACAGAACCCACTGAAGGCACAGAAAAATCCCGGCCACGAAACCCACGAAGCAACACGAAAAAACTTCCCAGTCTGTTTGCCTTTCTTCCGTGTTTTCCGTGGGTTCCGTGGCAAAAAACCAGACCCGCCCCACGCACCCACCCTGCCCCGCAGCAGCCACACCCTTTCGTGTTTTTTCGTGGGGTTCGTGGCAAAAAACCCGACTTGCCCATACCACCCACACTGCCGGCCAGCAGCGCCACTGGCATCCACCCGCCTGATAGTCTTCACTGAAGCATCGATAAAAAGCCGTAATTACGCCGGCCAAACCGGCAAGGAGACCATCATGCGCATCGCCATCATCGGCAAGGGCAATGTCGGCTCGGCACTGCAGGCCGGGCTGTCGCAACTGGGGCACCAGGTACAGGCCGTTGGCCGCGACCCGCAACACGTTCATCAGACTGCGCTGGCCAGCGAGCTGATCATCCTGGCCATGCCGTATAGCGAAACAGACAACGTGGTAGCCGCGCTGGGGGTGGCTGCCGACGGCAAGGTGGTGGTGGATGCCACCAATCTGCTGACCGAAAGCCTGCATCTGGCAGCCGGCTTCGACACCAGCGGCGCCGAGCAACTGCAGCAGAAACTGCCTGCGGCCAAGGTGATCAAGGCCTTCAATACCTGCTTTGCCGCCACCATGCACACCGGCCACGTCAAGGGCGAGCAGCTGGTGGGGCTGGTAGCCGGCGACGATGCCGCCGCCAAGCAGACCGTGCTGGACATGGTGGATGCGCTGGGTTTCGACGCGGTGGATGCCGGCCCGCTGCAGATGGCGCGCTATCTGGAACCGATGGCGCTGCTCAATATCCGCCTGGCTTATGTGCAGGGGCTGGGGCCGAACATGGGCTTCCGGCTGGTGCGCTAGGCGGCGCGCCAGGCTTGGCCGCAGCACAACTGGCGGCCATGCGCTGCTGCACTATAGTGTTATCTGCACCGCTTATAGAAATGGCAGCACGCCATGCCGACTCTCCTGCCCCGCCTCCTGCTGCCGGCACTGCTGCTTGGCCTGCCCACGGCAGCGCTGGCGGCGGAGCCACTGAATGTGGAACTGACCTGGGTCACACTCAGCGCCGAGCCGTACACCGTGACCGAGGGCAAGCTGGCCGGTCAGGGCTTCATGGATCTGCTGATCAAGGCCATGAACCCGCGGATGTCCTCCCTGCCCCCCAGGCAAGTACATGCCATAGCCCCGCGCATCGAGCTGGAAATGCGCAAGACCGGAGGCGTGCGCTGCACCACCGGCCTGCTGCAAACGCCCGCACGCGAGCAATACCTGATCTTCAGCCAGCCATACATGAAGATACTGCCCAACGGCATGATCACCCTGAAGCACTGGCTGCCACACCTGAAGCAGTACCAGAACGGCAACCAGGCCATCCAGTTGGGCAAGCTGCTGCAGAACCCCTACCGCCGGCTGGGCGTCAGCCAGTCGCGAGTATTCGGTGGCAGCATCAACAGCGTGCTGCAGCCCTATCTGGATGCCAGGGCAGGCAATGTGGTCACCCTCAGCGGCCCCACCAATCTGAAGATGCTGCGCTCCGGGCGCATCGATGCCTTCCTTGGTTACCCGTTCGACGAATATGACAGCGGCGGCGTGCCCAGCGAAGCCACGCGCGACACGGCATTCCTGCCGGTGATGGAAGGCGGCGGCCTGCTGCCGGCAGTCATCGCCTGCCAGCGCACGCCGCAAGGCCAGCAGGCGATTGATGTATTCAACAGCAACCTGGCGGACAAAACCTGGCAACGCAGCCTGCTGGCCGCCTACGAGTTCTGGCTCACCCCCAGCGCCATCGCCTCACTGCGGACGCTGGAACGACAGGAAGCCGGCAACTAGCGCCGGCGGCTGAAAAAAACGCCCCGCATCACAAGGAATGACGGGGCGAAATTCGCTTTTTCCAGCCACGGAATACACGGAAAGCACAGAAAAAACCCTGACCACGAAACCCACGAAGCAACACGAAAAAACCTGCCAGCCTGTTTGACTTTCTTCCGTGCTTTCCGTGGCAAAAAACCAGACCTTGCCATCTCGCCCACGTAGCTCGATAGCAGCCACACTCTTTCGCGTTTTTTCGTGGCTTTCGTGGCCAAAAGTTACTGTTTCAGCTGGAAGCCACGCCGCTGCGGATCAGGTGGTCGAAGGCGCCCAGCGCGGCCTTGGCGCCCTCGCCCATGGCGATGATGATCTGCTTGTACGGCACGTCGGTCACATCGCCGGCGGCGAACACGCCGGGTACGGTGGTGTCCTGATGGCGGCCAACCAGGATCTCGCCACGGCTGGAGAGCTCCACGCTGCCACGCAGCCAGTCGGTGTTCGGCAGCAGGCCGATCTGCACGAAGATGCCTTCCAGTTCGATATGGCGCGCTTCGCCGCTGACGCGGTCGGTGTAGCGCAGGCCGTTCACCTTGCTGCCGTCACCGGAGACTTCGGTGGTCTGCGCCTGCAGGATCACCGTCACGTTGGGCAGGCTGCGCAGCTTGTGCTGCAGCACGGCGTCGGCACGCATGGCATCGCCGAATTCCAGCAGGGTAACGTGCGACACGATGCCGGCCAGATCGATGGCGGCCTCCACGCCGGAGTTGCCACCGCCAATCACCGCCACGCGCTTGCCCTTGAACAGCGGGCCGTCGCAGTGCGGGCAGTAGGCCACACCCTTGTTGCGGTATTGCTGCTCGCCCGGCACGTTCATTTCGCGCCAGCGCGCACCGGTAGCGATGATCACGGTTTTGGCGCGCAGCGTGGCGCCGCTTTGCAGCTGCACTTCGGTAAGCCCGCTGGCGCTTTCACTGGCCGGAACCAGCTTGCTGGCGCGCTGCAGATTCATCACATCCACGTCGTACTCCCTGACGTGCTGTTCCAGCGCCATCGCCAGTTTCGGGCCTTCGGTTTCCTTCACCGAAATGAAGTTCTCGATACCCATGGTGTCCAGCACCTGGCCGCCGAAACGCTCGGCCACCACGCCGGTACGAATGCCCTTGCGCGCAGTGTAGATGGCCGCCGCTGCACCTGCCGGGCCTCCGCCCACCACCAATACGTCGAAGGCGTCTTTCTGTGCCAGCTTCTCGGCATCGCGAGCAGCGGCGCCGGTATCCAGCCTGGCGACAATCTCTTCCAGCCCCATGCGGCCCTGGCCGAACACTTCGCCGTTCAGGTACACGGTGGGTACCGACATGATCTGGCGGGCGGACACCTCGTCCTGGAACAAGGCGCCGTCGATCATGGTGTGGCGGATGTTCGGGTTCAGCACCGCCATCAGGTTCAGCGCCTGCACCACGTCCGGGCAGTTCTGGCACGACAGCGAGATATAGGTTTCGAAGCGGAACTCGCCAGGCAGGTCTGTTACCTGCTGGATCAGCTCCTGCCCGGCCTTGGATGGGTGGCCGCCCACCTGCAACAGCGCCAGCACCAGCGAGGTGAATTCGTGGCCCAGCGGCACACCGGCAAAACTGACGCGGGCAGCAGGCTCACCTACGCGGCCAACACTGAACGACGGCTTGCGGGCATCGCTGCCGTCAAAACGCACGCTCACCTTGTCCGACAGGCTGGCGATATCGGCCAGCAGGCCACGCACTTCCTCGTCCTTGGCTCCGCTGTCCAGCGAGGCCACCAGTTCGATCGGGAATTGCAGCTTGGTGAGATAGGCTTGCAGTTGGGTCTTGATGGTGTTGTCCAGCATGATGTGCTCCTTGGTATACGGGTACCCGGGAAAGCGGCTTCAGGGTTGGCCGCAAGGCCGTTTTCCGGGGCACCCGGCAATGAATGTCGGGTGGTGATGGCACCGGCCGGGAGAGGTCAGCCGGGCCATCAGGTACAAGCTTGTCACGTGCACTCAGGCACGCGGCGGCAGAGCTTAAATCTTGCCTACCAGGTCCAGCGACGGTGCCAGGGTGGCATCGCCTTCCTTCCACTTGGCCGGGCACACTTCACCCGGGTGGGCGGCCACGTACTGGGCAGCCTTCACCTTGCGCAGCAGCTCGGCGGCATCGCGGCCCACGCCACCGGCGTTGATTTCCACGATCTGGATCTTGCCTTCCGGGTCGATCACGAAGGTGCCGCGGTCGGCCAGGCCGGCTTCCTCGATCAGCACGCCGAAATTGCGCGAGATCAGGTGGGTGGGGTCAGCCAGCATCGGGTACTGGATTTTCTTGATGGTGTCGGAAGTGTCGTGCCACGCTTTGTGGGTGAAGTGGGTGTCGGTGGATACCGAGTAGATTTCCACGCCCAGCTTCTGGAATTCCGGGTACAGGTCAGCCAGGTCGCCCAGTTCGGTCGGGCATACGAAGGTGAAGTCCGCCGGGTAGAAGAACACTACCGACCACTTGCCCAGCAGGGTCTGGTCAGTCACGTCGATGAACTGGCCATTGTGGAAGGCTTTGCTGGCGAACGGCTTGATCTGGCTATTGATGATGGACATGCTTGGCTCCTTGCTTGGATGAAATGCCACCGGCGGTACCGGGTGGCGTTGCGTCGTTGTCGATGGGTGCATCTTGCCGCAGCGTGATAGCCAATTCCAATTGATTGTTTTTTTCAAATAGTTTTAATTTTTTTATCGCCGCCAATAAATGGATTTGATCGCAAGCAGCGGAGTGTGGCGCGATGGCACGCCGGCTACAGTCAGGGCATCAGTGTTTGGAGTCGCACCATGAGCCACCGGAAACATGACAACAGCGATAGCAGCGCCGACCCGCGCTGGCAGGCAGTGCTGGCGCGCGATGCCGCCGCCGACGGCCAGTTCGTGTACGCGGTACGCAGCACCGGCATCTACTGCCGCCCCAGCTGCCCGTCGCGCCACGCGCGGCCGGAGAACGTGCGCTTCTACCCGGACGCCGCTGCAGCCAGCGCCGCCGGCTACCGCCCCTGCCGCCGCTGCCGGCCGGATGCCGCATCGCCGGCGCAGCAGCAGGCGGCGCTGATCGCCCGCCTGTGCCGCCAGATCGAGGATGCCGAACAGCCGCCCACGCTGGCCGAGCTGGCCGCCAGCGCCGGGCTCAGCCCCTATCACCTGCAGCGGGTGTTCAAGGCCGCCACCGGGCTCAGCCCCAAGGCCTATGCCAGTGCCCACCGCGCCGCGCGCCTGCGCCAGTCACTGCAGCAGACGCCATCGGTGACCGAGGCCATCTACCAGGCCGGCTACAACGCCAGCAGCCGCTTTTACGAGGAATCCGCCGCGCTGCTGGGCATGACGCCCAGCGCATGGCGCGCCGGCGGCAAGGCACAGGACATCCGCTTCGCCATTGCCCAGTGCAGCCTGGGTGCGCTGCTGGTGGCGCAAAGCGAGCGCGGCATCTGCGCGATACTGCTGGGCGACGATGCCGACAGCCTGCTGCGCGAGCTGCAGGATCGCTTTCCTGCGGCCAACCTGATCGGCGGTGACGCCGGCTACGAACAGCTGGTGGCGCAGGTGGTGGGCTTCGTGGAGGCGCCGCAGCAGGGGCTGGCGCTGCCGCTGGACATCCGCGGCACCGCCTTCCAGCAGCGGGTATGGCAGGCGCTGCGAGCCATTCCACCGGGGCAGACACTGAGCTACAGCGAGGTGGCGCAGCGTATTGGCGCGCCGCGCGCGGTACGGGCGGTGGCACAGGCCTGTGCGGCCAACGCGCTGGCGGTGGCGATACCCTGCCACCGCGTGGTGCGCACCGACGGCAGCCTGTCCGGCTATCGCTGGGGCATCGCGCGCAAGGCAGAACTGCTGGCGCGCGAAGCTGGCAGTCGGGACTCTCAAAATGATGGATGACCTGTTCGCCCCACCGCCGGGAGAGGAACCGCACGCCGAACGTCTGGCCGCCGGCACCGTGCTGCTGCATGGCATGGCCGCGCCGCTGGCCGCAGCACTGCTGGCCGACATCCAGCGCATCGCCGCACAGGCGCCGTTCCGCCACATGGTCACCCCCGGCGGCTACCGCATGGGCGTGGCCACCACCAGCTGCGGCACGCTTGGCTGGGTATCCGACCACCATGGCTACCGCTACAGCCGCATCGACCCCGGCAGCGGCCAGCCATGGCCGGCGATGCCGGACAGCTGGCGCGCGCTGGCCGGCGATGCGGCCAACCGCGCCGGCTTTGCCGGCTTCGTGCCGGATGCCTGCCTGATCAACCGCTACGTGCCGGGCTGCAAGCTGTCGCTGCATCAGGACAAGGACGAGCGCGATTTTTCCGCGCCCATCGTGTCGCTATCGCTCGGCCTGCCGGCGGTGTTCGAGCTGGGCGGCCTGCGCCGCAGCGCACGCTGCGCACGGCTGACGCTGCGCCACGGCGACATCCTGGTATGGGGCGGGCCGGACCGGCTGCGCTACCACGGCGTGCTGCCACTGGCCGGCGGTAGCCACCCACTGCTGGGCGAATGCCGCATCAACCTCACCTTCCGCCTGGCGGGGTAAGCGCCGCTTGTTCCTGGCCACGAAAGCCACAAAACAGAAAATCTTTTTTAGCCACGGAAGACACGGAAAACACAGAAAAAACTGGCCACGAAAGCCACGAAACAACACGAAAAACCTTCCAACCGGTTTGCCTTTCTTCCGTGGTTTCCGTGGATTCCGTGGCAAAAACCAGACCTGGCCCTATCGCCCGCCCAGTTGGTAGCCCGGATAAGCGCAGCGCATCCGGGGAAATCAGCGCATCCGGGAACGCCAGCCACCGTAGCCAGACCCCGGATGCGCCTGCGGCTTATCCGGGCTACGGTATTACGATGACAAGCCAGCCTGCTGCAATTAGCCTTGCGGCCAACCTTTTCTACCGAAGCCCGTGATGACCACCACCCTGCACTGCCACATGCCATTACCGGCCAACTTCCGCGCCGACGGCTTTCTGGATTTTCACCGCCGCGATGCACAGCAAGTAGCAGAGCGCGTTTACGAGCAGACGCTGGAAAAGGGCCTGCTGTGGCATGGCCAGCCGGCGCTGCTGCGCATTGCACTGCAGCCGCAACAGGCCGAGGCCAGCCTGCTGCTGGACGGCGCCTCCCGCCGCGATGACGAGGCACTGCTAGCCAGTACCGTGCGCCACATGCTGGGTCTCACCCAGCCGGTGGAAGCCTTCGAGGCCGTCGTAGCTGGCCACCCGCAGCTGGGGCCGTTGCTGGCACGGCAAAGCGGGCTGCGGGTACCGCAGACCAGCAGCGGTTTCGAGGCGCTGGCCTGGGCCATCATCGGCCAGCAGATCAGCGTGGCCGCCGCGGTATCGATACGCCGCCGCTTCATCCAGGCCGCCGGCCGGCGCCACAGCAGCGGGCTGTACTGCCTGCCGGATGCCGACTGCGCGGCCGGCATGGACGAAGCCAGCCTGCGCGCCGCCGGTTTCACCCAGGGCAAGGCGCAAACCCTGTTGCGGCTGGCAGCAATAGTGGCCAGCGGCGAGCTACCGTTGGCCGCATGGCAGTTCGCGCCAGACGCGGCGCAGATCGGCAAACAGCTGGCGGCGATACGCGGCATCGGCCCGTGGACCATCAGCTACGCGCTGCTGCGCGGCTTCGCCTGGCTGGATGGCTCGCTGCACGGCGACGTAGCGGTACGGCGCAACCTGCAGCGCCTGCTGGCACGGGACGACAAGCTGGAAGCCGCCGAGGTGGAAGCCTGGCTGGCGCCGTTTTCACCGTGGCGCGCACTGGTGGCGGCACACCTGTGGGCGATGCAGAGCAGCGACGGCTACTGATATCGCCACGCGAGGAAAAAATGGCCACAAAAGCCATGAATGCCTCGAAACAAAAAACCAGACCTGACCATACCGCCCCCCAGCCCGCCAACCGACACCCCCGTTCGTGTTTTTCGTGGGTTTCGTGGCAAAAATCTCTTTTCTTAGCCACAGAACCCACAGAAAGCCCAGAAAAAACCCCGGCCACCAAAGCCACGAAACAACACGAGAAAGCCTTCCAGCCGGTTTACCTTTCTTCCGTGATTTCCGTGGATTCCGTGGCAAAAAATCAGACCTGGCCCTATCGCCATCCCCGCATGTAGCCCGGATAAGCGCAGCGCATCCGGGGGCAAATCCAGCACATCCGGGCCATGGGCAGACCAGCGCGCCCCCGGATGCGCCTGCGGCTTATCCGGGCTACGGGCTCCCACCAGCAGCGGATAGCCAAGGTCAGCAGCGGCCCTGACGTATATAATCGGCATACCCGTATTTATCGGTATGCGTTGCAATGCTGCGTTCGGTCTATCACATACTTGCCCTGCTGCTCTCACTGCTGCTCGCCTCCCCCGCCGTACACGCGGCCAACCCGCCGCGGGTTGGCGTGGTGCTGGGCGGTGGCGGCGCGCGTGGCTTTGCCCACCTGGGCGTGCTGCAGGAGCTGGAAAAACTGCGCATTCCCATCAGCTGCATCGCCGGCACCAGTGCCGGCGCGCTGATTGGCGGCGCCTATGCCAGCGGCCAGAGTCTGCAGGCGCTGGAGCAGCAGTTTGCCGCCGCCGACTGGGACAGCCTGCTGTCCGGCAAGCCACGGCGCGAGGATGTGCCGTACCAGCGCAAGCACAACGATGCCCGGAACTACTTCGACCTCACCTTCGGCTACCGCGATGGCCAGCTGCGGCTGCCGCCGGCGGCCATCAATGCCCAGGCCATCGATCTGTTCATCCGCCAGCTCACCGGCGCGCGCAATGTCGACAGCTTCGACGCACTGGGCATTCCGTTCCGCGCGGTGGCCACCGACCTGGAAAACGGCGATGCGGTGGTGTTCGACCAGGGCGACCTGAGCCTGGCGATGCGCGCCAGCATGGCGGTGCCGGGCATGTTCGCCGCGGTGGAATCCGGCGGCCGCCTGCTGGTGGATGGCGGCCTGGCGCGGCAGCTGCCGGTGGAGGAGCTGAAAGGCCGCTGCGCCGATGTGCTGATCGTGATCGACGTGGGCACGCCGGCGGTGCCGCGCGAGCAGCTGAACAACTTCCTGAATGTGCTGGACCAGACCACATACCTGATGGTGGCGCGCAACAGCAAGGAGTCGCTGGCGAAGCTGGGGCCGGACGATATCCTGATCCGCCCGCAGCTGGACGGCATCACCCCCGCCGATTTTGCGGCCAACGCCCGCATCATCGAAGCCGGCCGCCAGGCGGCGCGCGCGCTGGCGCCGCAGTTGGCGCAGCTGACGGTTTCCGAGGATCACTACCGGCAGTGGCTGGCATCCCATCCACGCGCCACACCGACACGCATCGACCGGGTGGAGCTGGCCGGCGAGCTGCGTTACAGCAACCCGCAGGCCATTGCGGAGAAACTCGCTATCGGCAGCCGCCTGGGGCTGGCCAGCTTCCACCAGCGGCTGCAGGATGTGTTTGCCGAGGGGGATCTGGAAAAGCTGGATTACACGCTGCAGCAGCAGGAGGGCCAGAGCGTGGCGCAGGTCAATGCGCAGGAGCGCAGCACCGGGCCGAACTATCTGCGCACCGGCCTGGAGTTGCGTTCCAGCTCGCAAGGCAACGCCACCTTTTCGCTGCTGGGTGAATACCGCCGCAGCTGGCTGAATGCCGCCGGCGGCAGCCTGCTGGCGGAGGCCAGGGTGGGAGAAGAGCCCAATTACAACGCCGAGTGGTACCAGCCGCTATGGGCCAATTCGCCGCTGTTTGTCAGCCTGTCCGGCAACTATCGCGAAAAGGATTATTCGCTGTACGTGGCGCACCACCAGCCGGAGGCGCAGTACAACCGCACCACCCGCAGCCTGTTTGCCGATGCCGGCTGGCGTTTTGGCGAGCTGGGCGAGATTCGCGCCGGCTGGTACCGCAGCAACGACCAGCTGCAGCTGACGGTGGGCTCGCGCAGCGACAATCTCAATGACTACAGCAATCGCGAACAGGGCCTGCGGCTGAAGCTGG
The DNA here is from genome assembly GCF_042648905.1 of Vogesella amnigena. Lineage (NCBI taxonomy): Bacteria > Pseudomonadati > Pseudomonadota > Betaproteobacteria > Neisseriales > Chromobacteriaceae > Vogesella > Vogesella amnigena. The sequence goes on from NZ_JBHRYH010000040.1 coordinate 10,282, forward strand.
CGCTGGACCAGCTGGACAACCCGCGCTGGCCGCGCAGCGGCTATGCCGCCACACTGGAAGCACGCGCACCGCAGCAAGGGCGCGATGGCCAGCCGCTGCCGCCGCCCAGCGGCACCTTTTCGCTGGATGCGGTCACTACCGACCAGCGCGATATCAGCTGGCATTTCAGCCTGCGCGGTGGCTACAGTGATCCTGATGACAACACCAATGTGTTCGAGCTGGGTGGCTTCCGCTACCTGTCCGGCTACCAGCCGGGCGAGCTGCTGGGCCGGCAGATGCTGTTTGCACGTGGCATGATGTCCTGGCGCGTGGCCAGCCTGCCTTCCGCCATCGGCACCGGGTTGTACCTGGGCGGCTCGGCCGAGGTGGGCAAGATGTGGTCGCTGATCAGCACCAACCAGGATAGTGGCTGGCTGCCAGGCGCCTCGCTGTTCGTGGGCGCCGACACCCTGCTCGGGCCGCTGTTTCTGGGCATCGGCCATGCCCGCCACGGACAGCTGACCGGCTACCTGAACCTGGGGGTGGAATACTGATGCCCACTAGCCAAACATACCGCCAGGCTGCCGCCATGCCGGCAGCACCACCGCCATTGCTTGCAGGAAGATGATGCCTACCCGTCCCGCCACCGAAACCACCACCGCTACGGCCAGCCCATCCGCCTTGCGCCCGGCGCTGGTATACGCCGTCTTTGCCGCGCTGTGGATCCTGTTTTCCGACCAGCTGGCAGCGGCGCTGTTTCACGACCCGGATACCCTGACCCTGGTGAGCATGCTCAAGGGCTGGTTGTTCGTGGCGGTAACCACCCTGCTGCTGTATGGCATGGTGCGCCGCCAGCTGGACCTGGCCGCACAGCTGGCCGCACGCGAGCAGGCGGCGCTGCAGGCCAAGGCCGATGCCCAGCGCCTGCTGACCGAGATCAGCAACAACTCCTCGGACGCCATCTTTGCGAAGGACAGCCAGGGGCGCTACCTGCTGTTCAACCAGGAAGCCAGCCGTGTAACCGGCGTGCCAGCGGCGCAGGCCCTGCTGCTGGACGACAGCCAGCTGTTTCCGCCGGAACAGGCCCGGGCGGTTCGTGCCAACGATCTGCAGGTGATGATGGAGAACCGCACCCTTTCCTTTGAGGAAACCGTAGATACCCAGGATGGCGAGTTGATCTACCTGGCGACCAAGGGACCGCTGCACGACAGCCATGGCCAGGTATGCGGCATGTTCGGCATTTCGCGCGACATTACCGCGCGCAAGCAGATCGAAGCGGAGCTGCGCATCGCCGCCATTGCCTTCGAGTCGCAGCAGGGCATGCTGCTGACCCGGCCGGATGGCGTGATCGTGCGCGTCAATCGCGCCTTCAGCAGCCTGTCCGGCTACAGCGCGGAAGACGTACTGGGGAAAAGCCCGGCGCTGCTGAAGTCCGGCCGCCACGACGAGGCATTCTTTCGCGCCATGTGGCTGCAGATCCACAGCAGCGGTTACTGGCAGGGCGAGGTATGGAACCGGCGCAAGAATGGCGGCCTGTTTCTTGCGTGGCTCACCATTTCCGCCGTGCATGATGAACAGGGCAATATCACCCACTTCATCGGTGCCTTCTCCGACATTACCGACCACCGCGAAGCCGAGGCGGAAATCCACCGCCTGGCCTACTACGACCCGCTGACCCAGCTGCCCAATCGCCGCCTGCTGCAGGACCGCATACAGCATGCGCTGGCCGCCAGCGAACGCAATCGGCAATACGGGGCACTGGTGTTCCTCGACCTGGATCATTTCAAGGTGCTGAACGATACCCGCGGCCACGACGTGGGCGACCAGCTGCTGGTGGAAACCGCCGTGCGCCTGTCGCGCCATGTGCGTGAATCGGACACAGTGGCACGCCTTGGCGGCGATGAATTCGTACTGCTGCTGGAGCAGCTGGGTCATGGCCCGCAGGAAGCGGCCACGCTCACCGGCAATATCGTAGACAAGCTGCGCGAGGTGCTGGCGCTACCGTTCCAGCTGGGCGATACCAGCTTCCATGCCAGTGCCAGCATCGGTATTGCCCTGTTCCTCGGCCACGGCGAATCGGCGGAAACCCTGCTCAAGTATGCCGACATGGCCATGTACCAGGCCAAGGCCGCTGGCCGCGACACCTTGCGCTTCTTCGACCCCACCATGCAGGCCGAGCTAGAAGAACGCAGCCAGTTGAGCGGCGACCTGTACCTGGCGCTGGAATGCGGCCAGCTGCAGCTGTACTACCAGGCGCAGCTGAACGACCAGCGACAACTGGCTGGCGCCGAAGCGCTGCTGCGCTGGCAACACCCGGCGCGCGGCATGATTCCACCAGATCACTTCATTCCACTGGCGGAAGAAAGCGGCCAGATCCTGCCCATCGGCCAATGGGTGCTGCAGACTGCCTGCCGCCAGCTGGCCAGCTGGCAGGCGCTGGGCGTCCCCATGCCGCAACTGGCGGTGAATGTCAGCGCGCGCCAGTTCCGCCAGCCGGATTTTGTAGAACAGGTCAACGCCGCGCTGCGCGACAGCGGCGCCGCGCCCGCGCAGCTGAAGATCGAGCTGACCGAGAGCATGGTGCTGGACAATGTCGATGACACCATGGCCAAGATGCAGGCACTGCGCGCGCTTGGCATCAGCTTCTCGCTGGATGACTTCGGCACCGGCAACTCCTCGCTGTCCTACCTGTCGCGGCTGCCGCTGGACGAATTGAAAATCGACAAATCCTTCATCCTCAATCTGCCGCACAGCCGCAACGATGCCATCATCGCGCAGACCATCATCGCCATGGGCAACGGCCTGGGCTTGCAGGTGATTGCCGAAGGCGTGGAAACCACCGAGCAGCGCGACTTCCTGCGCGCCCACCACTGCGATGCCTACCAGGGCTATCTGTTCAGCCGCCCGCTGCCGGTGGCGGAATTCGACGCCCTACGCCAGCAGCTGGCCAAGCCGGACCAGGCATGAGTCAGCCCGCCGACCACACGCCAGCCACGCCACCGCCGCGCCCACCCCGGCGCTGGCGCCGCCTTGCCGTGCTGGTACTGACACTGCTGCTACTGCTGGCACTGGCGCTGCTCGCCGCAGCCTGGGGCGGCCGCTGGTGGCTGCAGCAGCAAGGCCTGCAGCTAAGCGGCCTGGGCTGGCAGCAAGGCCCCGGCATCGCCCGCTGGCAATGGCGGCAGCAGGGTTGCCTGACGGCGGAAGGCAGCGGCCTGCGCATCAGCGACTGGCAGCCGCTGCGCATCGAGCTGCAGCAGCTACAGCTGTTCAGCTGCCCGCAGGCAGCCAAAACCCGGCAGATACCCTCCCCGCCGGCCGCCGACCTGCCGGCGTTCCAGCTGCACATTGCCCGGCTGCAGGCGGCAGCGCTGCCCCCGCTGGCGCTGGCGATTCGCCAGCAGGCCGGCCACTGGCAGCTGCAGGCCAGGCAACAACAAAACCAGCTGCAACTCGACTACCAGCGGGCCGCGGGCCAATGGCATGCCACCGCCCTGCTGCATGCGGCCAGCCTCTACCCCGGCATGCTGGGCGAGCTCCAGCTGCGCGGCAGCGGCCGCTGGCTGCCCGGCACCCTCAGCGCCAAACTGGAGGCCGATGGCCGGCAACTGGGCTACCAGGGGCAGCCACAGCGGGCCGCGGCCCGGCTGCAACTAGGGCTGGACAACCGCCAGTGGCAGCTGGCCAGCAGCCTGGCCCAGCCACTGGCGCTGCCGGCGGGCTGGCAGTTGCAAGCCGGGCATGTGCTGCAAGCCGGCGGCGATCTGGACAGCGTGCATAGCCTGCAAGTCCGCCTGCTGGCACACGGCCCGCAAGGCAGCGTCGACCTGCAACTGCAACCGGATCATCAATCGCTGCAGCAAGGCAGCGGCCTGCTGCAACTGGCAGGCAGCACGCTGCAGGGACGCATTCCACTGCGCTGGGCCAAGCGGCAGCTGACCCTGGCGCCCGCCAGTCTGCGTCTGCCGCAGGGTGCGGTATTGCGTTGGCCGCAAGCCTTGCAATTGCCACTGGCAGTAGCCGGCAGCGGCCGACTGCCATTCCGCCTGCACTACCAGCAACTGCAGCTGAACAGCGATGACAGCACCCTGCGCTGGGGCGATGGCAGCTGGCAGTGGCAAGGTGCGCTGACCCTGGCCGGCAAGCATGCCGGCTACCGGCTGGATGGCCGCTGGCAGGGGCAGCTCGGCCCGCAAGGCGCGCGTGGCAAGCCGCTGGATCTGCACGTACAGGCGCCGCAGCTGGATATCCGCGCCAGCCTGCCGGTGGACGGCATCCGCCCGCAGCAGCCACAACTGCAGGCCGATATCCGCGGCCACTATCAGGACTGCCCGCTGCAGGGCAAGCTGAGCGCCCGGCAACAGGGCACGCGCTGGCAGGGCGACATCCAGGCCAGCAGCCGGCTGCCGTTCTACAGCCAGGGCGGCGAGCTGCAGCTGACCGCCAACTGGCAAGGCCAGCCCGGCAACTGGCAGCTGCTGCCCGGCAGCCGGCTGGCCATCGGCCAGGGCATGCTGGGCGGGGTGCTGCTCAAGCCGCTGAGCCTCACCGCCGGCAGCGTGTTAAACAGCGATGGCAGCGTTGGCCATGGCGCCAACGGCAGCTTGCAGCTGGAAGCCGCCGGTGCGGTAGCCAGCCGCTGGGTGCTGCCGGCGCTCAATGGCCGCATCCAGCTGGCAGGCAATGCGGCCAACGCCAGCCTGCAACTGCCGGCCTGGCGCAGCCAGCTGCAGCTGAGCGCCCGCCGTCAGGGCAGCGGCGCGGCTGGCAGCCTCGCGATCGACACCCCGCTTTCCGCCGCCATGAGCCGCGGGCTGGATGTCACCCTGCAACAGGGCCAGCTGGCCAGCCGGCTGCAATGGCGCTGGGACAAACAATGGCAGCTGAACGGCAATGCCGACATCAGCGGCCTGGCACTGGACTGGGGCGGCATCCTCGCCAGTGGTGGCAAGGGCCGGCTGAGCCTGGCCGCCAGCCCCGCCGGCGTGCAGCTGCACAGCGATGGCCCGCTGCAGCTGGCGCTGCTGGATGTGGGCACCCCGTTGCAGGACATCCGGCTGGCACTGCGCTCCGACCTGCACGACTGGCAGCTTAGCGATGTACAGGCCCGCGTGCTGGGCGGCAGCGTAAGCGCCGGACAACTGCAGTGGCCCTCCTCCGCCTTCCAGCCGGTAACGGTGCACGCTATCGACCTGGCAGCCATCACCGCGCTGCAAAAGAACGAACAACCCGCCACGGTACAGCTCACCGGCCGCGTCGGCGGCTTGCTGCCGCTGCAGTTGCTGCCGCGCGGCGTGGCGGTGCAGAATGGCCTGCTGCGCAACGAGGGCGAGCTGACCCTGCGCGTGCCTCCAGGCGCCAGCGTGCGTGCCATGGCACAATCCAACCAGGCAGTGCAGCTGGCGCTGGACATGCTCAGCGAGCTGGATGTAAACGACTTTCAGGCCACGCTCAATATGGCGGCCAGCGGCGTACTGGATGCACAGGTAACGCTGAAAGGCGTCAACCCGAAACAAAACCGCCAGCCGGTGGTCCTGAACTACAGTCACAGCGAAAACATCCTGGAGTTGCTGCGCAGCCTGCGCATCAGCGACGACATATCCCGCAGTGTGCTGCAACGCCAGTCCGGCGGCGGCACACGCAACCCTGTAACGGAGAGCAAGCCATGAAACCTGTCTGGCTGATACCGCTCCTGGCCCTGCTGGCCGCCTGCACCCCGCGGGTGGCACTGGAGGTGCCCAAGGAGCCGATTACCATCAACCTGAACGTGAAGATCGACCACGAAATCCGCCTGAAGGTGGAAAAAGACGTCGACAGCCTCACTACCGATAGCGGATTGTTCTAGGAGCACGACATGAAAACAGCAGCACGTTGGATGGCCATTGGCCTGCTGGTCTGCAGCAGTCTCGCCATGGCGCTGGACCTGGGCAGCGCCAAGACCCAGGGCCTGGTAGGCGAGCAGCCGGATGGCTACCTGGGCGTGGTGAAATCCACACCGGACGCAGTGGCCCTGGCTGCCGACATCAACGCCAAGCGCCGTGAAGCCTACGATGCCATCGCCAAGAAAAACGGCGCCACCATCGACCAGGTAGCCGCCCTGGCCGGCCAGAAAGCCATCGACAAGGCCGCACCCGGCACCTATGTCAAAGCCAATGGCCAATGGGTAAAAAAGTAGGCGAGGTTCGCTGGCAGTAAGGCGCTGGCGAACCGATACCGCCCCTCGTGCGAGTGGGCGGTATTTTTTTGTCTGCAGTTGCTTTTTGCCCGAAGCCAGCCTGTAGGGAGGTGGCAAATACAGCGCATCCGAGACAGGAGCCGAGCCATGAGTTTCCACTACGGACTGAGCTGTCAGGAGGGCACCCGTACCCGTTTACAAGGGTTGTGACCCATCCTGACCTCCAAAAACCAAAATGGAAAATGCGAATTGAGGTCTTGACTCCCAATTAAACCAAGAGGTGGAGATGTCAGATTTTTTACGGACTGTGGTTTTTTTAATTGGCGATGCAACTGAAACTTTGCACATTTTCTGTGGGCTAGTTTTATTTAGGGTTGTTCTAGGGTATTTTTTCCCTAAATTTCAGAAGATTGGGTTGTTTCGTCGGATTTTTGCCTTGTCGTCTGTCTTTCTTTTGATTGGTCTTTTTATCTCCATTGCTTACTACGGCAATTATTGGCATGAATATCACAAATACGACCTAAACAAAGATGATTTTGTCGATTAAATAGAATATTTGAGAGTTCCTGATGGCTTGAAAAATGAAAGCGGCAGTGTACTTTTGTCTTTATGGCTATTGGTTGCAACTTGGCTAATACCAACTTTTGTTTTCTTTGTTGAATTTGCATCAATGGCTGTCACTTTATTTATTAGAAGGTTTTTTGAAAGACGGCACCCTTGACACATTGCACAGCCAGCAATGACAGCACAGAAAGGCAGTGTTATTACTGACACCGCACTGCTCGACTGCATCGCGGATGGTACGCCCCTGAATCAGCGCCGTACCATAATCGAACCACTGCTCGGATTTGCGCAGACGGGCCAGCCTGTAGCCCGGATAAGCCGTAGGCGCATCCGGGGAAACACATGGTTCTACCTCTGCCCCCGGATGCGCTGCGCTTATCCGGGCTACGGACTGGTTTATTGCCACGAAAGGCACGGAAGAAAACCACAAGACAGGAAGGCTTTTTCGTGTTGTTTCGTGGTTTTCGTGGCCAGGTTTTTTCCGTGCCTTCCGTGTATTCCGTGGCTAAAAAAGACTTTCTGCCCCGTGGCCATGCGTAGCCGACAAGAAAAACCCCCCTGCGGCTCACGCGGCAGGGGAAACAGGCTTACCAGTCCAAAACGGCAAATCAGTCTTCCAGCAGGCCATCCAGCTTGTGTTTCTTCAGCAGTGCCGCGTATTCGCCGCTGCTCTTCACCTGGTCGATGGCCTTGTTGAAGCGCTCCTTCAGCGCACCGTCAGCCTTGCGCAATGCCACCGCCACGCCTTCGCCCAGCACCTTGTCCTTGCGGCCATCGAATACCGGGCCGGTAAAGGCGAAGGCCTTGCCGTTGGCGGTATCCAGGAAGCCCTTCTGCAGCTGCACGGTGTTGCCGAAGGTGAAGTCGGCACGGCCGGCGGTCAGCTCCAGCATCGGGTCCTGCGCGTTGACATAACGCTTGATGGTCGCGGCCTTGAAATTCTGGGTCACATAGCTGTCCTGCGGGGTGCCGGTCTGCACCGCGATTACCTTGTCTTTCAGGTCACTGGACAGCTGCACGCCCTTGCGGCCAACGAAGCGGTTCTGCATCAGGTAGTACACCTTGCTGAAATCCACTACCTGGCGACGTTTGTCGGTGATGTTCATTGACGACATGATGGCGTCGTACTTCTTGGCCTGCAGGCCGGGGATCAGACCATCCCACGGCTGGTTGATGACTTCACACGGAGTGGCCATGGCCTTGCATACGGCGTAGGCGAAATCCACCTCGAAACCGGCCACCTTGCCGCTGGCGTCGACGAATTCGAACGGCGGGTAGGTGGCGTCGGTGGCGATCACCAGTTTGTCAGCGGCCAGAGCGGACTGAACAAACAGCGGGGACAGCAGCAGTGCGGCAAATGCGATCTTGCGTTTCATGATTTCTCCTGATGGTTTGTAGTACGTGTCAGCTTAAAAGCGACGGTGTTGCAGCGCCGGCAGGCGCGTGCGCCAGGTCTGTTGCCTGTCTAGATCCAGTGTGGCCAGCGCGATGCCCTCGCCCTCGGCATGGCAGGCCAGTACCTGCCCCCAGGGGTCGACGATCATGCTGTGGCCGAATGTGCGTTTGCCGCCCGGGTGCACGCCGCCCTGACCGGGGGCAATGACAAAGGCGAGGTTTTCCACCGCGCGACTGCGCAGCAGCAGCTCCCAGTGCGCCTGCCCGGTGGTGTGGGTAAAGGCGGCCGGGGCGGTGATGATCGCCGGCGCCGGGCCGTGGCGGTACAGCTCGGGGAAGCGCAGGTCGTAGCACACCGACAGCCGCATGCTGCCCCACGGCGTGTCGGCGCTGGTCACCTCGCAGCCCGGCTGCATGGTGTCGGCCTCGGCATAGCGCTCCTTGCCGTCGTCAAAGCCGAACAGGTGGATCTTGTCGTAGCGCGCCGCGCACTGCCCTTGCGGGCTGTAAAGCAGGCTGCTGTTGCAGAAGCGCTGCGGCTGGCTACCGCGTAGCGGCAGGGTGCCGGCCAGCAGCCAGATGCCGTGGCGTGCGGCCAACGCCGCCATACGCTGCTGCAGCGGGCCGGCGCCGAACGGCTCGGTAATTGCCAGCCGTGCCTGCTCGTCCGCCGGCATCAGGTAGAAGTATTCCGGCAGCGCCAACAGCTGGGCGCCACGTCCTGCGGCCTCGGCCACCAGCGCCTCGGCACGCGCCAGGTTGGCCGCCAGGTCGTCGCCGGACACCATCTGCACGGCGGCAGCGGTAAAGGTGTGACTCATGCGCTGCTCCTCAGATGCGGCACAGGCGCTCGGCGCCGGCGCGCAGAGTGGCCTCGTCCTTGGCGAACGACAGGCGGATCACGCGCTGGTCGGTGCCATCGCGGTAGAACGCCGACACCGGAATGGTGGCCACGCCGTGCTGGGTAATCAGCCGCTGCACAAAGCTGCTGTCGCTCTCGTCCGACAGGTGGGCGAAGCTTGCCAGCAGGAAGAAGCTGCCGCGGCTGGGAATCAGCTGCAGCGGCGATGCCGCCAGCGCGTCCACCAGCACGTCGCGCTTTTGCTGGTAGAAGGCGGACAGGCCAAGGTAATGCTCCGGTTCGGCCATCAACCGCGCCAGTGCATACTGCATCGGGGTATCGGCGGCGAACATGGCGAACTGGTGCACCTTGCGGATTTCGTCCATCAGCGCTTGCGGCGCCAGGCAGTAGCCCACGCGCCAACCGGTAACGTGGAAGGTCTTGCCAAAGGAAGTCACCACCACCGAGCGTGCGGCCAACCTTGGGTGGCGGCTCATGCTGTGATGCAGCTCGCCGTCGAACACCACGTGCTCGTACACCTCGTCGGACAGCACCACGATGTCGGTGCCCTCGGTAATCGCTTCCAGCCGCGCCACGTCGGCAGCGGACAGCACTGTGCCGGTGGGGTTGTGCGGGGTATTGAGCAGGATCATGCGCGTGCGCGGGGTGATACGCGCCGCCACGTCATCCCAGGGGATGGCGAATTCCGGTGCCGACAGCTTGATTACCACCGGGGTGGCGCCCTGCAGCTCGATCATCGGGATGTAGCTATCGAAGGCCGGCTCGAACACGATCACCTCGTCGCCTTCGTGCACCAGCGCGGTTACCGCCGAGAACAGCGCCTCGCTGGCGCTGGCCATCACCGTTACCTCGCTGTCCACGTCGTAACGTTGGCCGTACAGCGCCTCTACCTTGTCGACGATAGCCTGGCGCAGCGCCGGCAGGCCGCTCATCGGCGCGTACTGGTTGTGGCCGGCCTGCATCGCCTCGTGGGCGTAGCGCACCAGCGCCTCGCTGCACGGGAAGTTGGGTGCGCCCTGCGACAGGTTGATGGCCTGGTGCTTGGCAGCCAGTTGGCCAATGACGGTAAAGATGGTGGTGCCGACGTGGGGCAGCTTGGAGCGTTGGGCAATGGGGGTGTGCATGGTATCTCGCCGCGTTGTGGTGTTATGTCGCTATTCAACGCGATGGCCACTTGTGCGACAAACGATTTATCGGCATGTTATGGCTGAGAAAAATTCAGCCATGGAGCGCAGCATGCCGCGCAAGACCCCTCCCCTGTATGCGCTGTCGGTGTTCGAAGCCGCCGCCCGCCACCAGAGCTTCACCCGCGCCGCCAACGAGCTGTGTCTGACCCAGGGCGCAGTAAGCAAGCAGGTGGCGCAGCTGGAGGCACATCTGGGCTACCCGCTGTTCCACCGCTATGCGCGCAGCCTGCGGCTATCGGCCCAGGGCGAACTGCTGCTTAGCTATGTACAGCGGGGTTTTCAGGTGCTGGAACAGGGTATGGACGCGGCGGCGGCGCTCACCAGCCCGCTGCGCATCAAGGCACCCAGCTGTGTGGTGCGCTGGCTGCTGCCGGCATTGCGCGACTTTGCCACCCAGGTGCCGGACACGCCGGTGCAGCTGGCCGGGGTGCATGATCACGCGGTGAACTTCGCGCAGGAAGACGTGGATCTCGCCATCGTTTACAAACCGCGCAATGCGCTGGCCGACAACGAGCAACTGCTGTTCACCGAGGAGCTGACGCCGGTGCTGGCGCCGCGGCTGTTGCAACAGCTGGGCCTGCCGTTGGCTCGCGAGGCGGATCTGGCGCAGTTCCCGCTGCTGCACCCCTCGCACGACAAGCGCGACTGGCGGCAGTGGCTGGCCTGGCGCGGGGCCGGCACGGTGGACTACCGCGGCGGCACGGTATTCGACACCCTGGACCAGGCGATGAACGCCGCGCTGCAGGGCTACGGCATCACCCTGGGTGATGTCACCCTGCTGGCACCGGAGCTGGCCGCCGGCGAGCTGCTGGCCCCGTTCTCGCCGCCATGGCACAGCGGCTACGCGTTTGCGCTGGCCTGCAAGCCGGACGAGGCCCGCCCGGCGGTGCATGGGCTGCGCGACTGGCTGCTGGCGCGCTGCGGCTAAACAGGAACATAGCCGTATCTTCGGTAGGGTGGGCTAAGCCCAACGTGCCCACCATTACCGCCGGACTGGTGGGCACGGCCAGTGGCCTTTGCCCACCCTACCAATGAGCCGTTTTCCCGGATGCGCCGGAGGCTTATCCGGGCTACGAGCTACCACCACGTAGGGCGGATGCCCAACGGGCGATCCGCCACCCTGCAATGGCATTGCACCGTGACGCTGGCGGAACGCCACTGTGCGGCTTCCGCCCTACTGCGGCCAACATTGGCCGCAAAAACAACAACACCGGCGCGAGGCCGGTGTTGTGAACTGGGGAAAGCGGCGCTTATTCGGCGCTGGCTTCGCCTGCGGTGTCGGCTACCGGCGCAGTAACCGGAGCTTCTACTACCGCTGGAGCGGCTTCCGCCTTCGGCGCGGCCTTGTCGGCGCGAGCCTGGCACATGCGCTCGGCAGCGGCCTTTTCCTCGGCAGTGACTTCGCCCACTGCTTTCAGCGCCAGATCGAAACGCTTGCCACCACGGGCCAGCGCCTTCAGGTAGCGCTGACGGCGGCAGTGGTTGGCCAGCACGCGCGATACCAGTTGCGCGTCGAACTGCGGCAACGCGGCGATCAGCGCCTCGTGAATGCCCAGCGCCAGCGGGCGGAACTGCTTGAACACGTCGTACTTGGCGTACACGTGGGCGGCGATCATCTCGGTCTGGCTTTTCTTGCTCAGGCTCTGTACCGCATTTTTCAGCGCTGCACCCAGCGCGGTTTCGTTAGCCACTTTAGCTTTGTCTTTCATGGAATTCTTCACGGGGTGATGCCTGTCTGCCCCAGGAGCAGGTACAGAGTTCTGTTTCACAAACAAATAATTGGCGCGGATTGTATACCAGTGCGCCAGCGCCGGCCAGCTTGCCACCGACTACCGGCATACCAGAAGCATGCAACAGGCAAAAAAACTACCGGCAACGCACAGTGCCGGTAGTCAGGATGCCGCCGATGCTTCAGTCGGTAATCTCGTACCAGTACACCTTGCTGCGCAGTTTCTTGCCCAGTGCACCGGACAGCCCGCCCGGGTCGGAGATCAGGCCGAACAGCGGAATGTCCACGATATTGCCGTCACTGTCGGTCTGCGATGCCACCGTCGGGTCGCCAAGAAAGCCACTGCCCACCGTGATGTAGCGGTCGGTCATCGCCCAGCCGGCCTGGCTGTCGGTGGCATCGCTGTAGGCCGAGCCATCGGCAAAATTCAGCAGGTAGACCCGGGCCTGCCCCAGCGATGGGCTGCAGGAGTTGATGTTGTAGTTCTTGGTTGCCGTGCAGCCGGTTTCCGCCGAGTAGGTGTACACGTAATCCGGCAGGAAGGTGGCAAAGTACAGAATGCCGTTGAGCGTCACCGCCTTGCCGGAAGCCCGCTCGCCGCTGCGCAGGCTGCAGCCGAGGTCGCGACTGCTCAGATTGCCGTTCAGGCGGATATACCAGCCCTTGCTGCTGGCCAGACTGCTCTGCGCGGTAGCCTGTTCGGTGGTGTTGCCCAGCTGCACCAGGTTGGCGGTAGCATCGTACAGGTCGGTGATTTCGTAGGGCGTGGTGATCACGTTGCTGATCAGGCCCGGGTCCTTGATGGAAAAGAACATGTCCTGCACATCGGTGCTGAACGGCTTTTCACGGTCACCGGAACCCACCTGCACCCGGTCGGTACTTTCCCCCAGCACCACGTCCGGCTCGTACAGGAACTTGCGCTGGTCGGCACCGCTGCCACCAAGGCTGGCAATCTTGTGCACGCTGAAGGTGGGCTTGCTGGGAGATACCGATGTATCCAGCCCCAGATCCACCCGCCACACATTGCCGCCGGTGTCGGCGGCATACAGCCGGTCCAGGTTGCCGTTCAGGTCCCGGTCCACGGTGGCGATAGCCGCCGGGATGCTGTAGTCCAGGCCGCTGATCTTGCTGCAGGTAGCGGTATCGCAATCACTGCTGGTGCTGGCCGGCACCGCTTTCCACACCAGCGCGCCGGTAAAGGCATCCACCACGAAAATCGCCCGCCCCATGCTGGCGGTGGTACGCGGGTAGTCATCGTTGGCCGCAGCATCGTAGCCGCCGCCGAAAATCAGCACCGGGTTGCTGTGGCCGGCAATCTTGGCCACCTTGGGCCGCGACCAGGTCTGCCCCAGCTCGTTGAAGCCAGTATCGGTATTGAGCCGCTTCCACAGGAATTTCGGCTGCGACGGGCTGCTGACATCGAAGGCATAAATCAGCCGGCCACCACGGCGGGCGGTGGCATACAGGTACACCTTGTCCATGGTGGCGGCGTCGGTCTTGCCGGTATTGTCGTAACGCCGGTCGCCATCGGCATCCAGCAGGTAGCTCGCCAGCGCGCCATCGAAGAAATACGGCTTGGTATTCGCCGACGACAGCAGCACGGTGTTGTCGTACAGCCGCTTGAGGCCAGAGAAAAATTCTTGCGGCACGAAGGACCACAGCTCGTCGCCATCGGCGTTATTGGCGCCACCTTTCACCGCGTGCAGCATGCCGTCATTGCCGCCGTAGTACACCACTACGTCACGGTTGGTCGGCTGGCCGCTACGGTTGTAGTTGATGGCCAGCGGGCTGGAGTGCACCACGTCGCCCAGCACATAGCCACGCACCCCGGTAGTGGCACCGGTAGTCGGGTCTTCAGCCTTGGTATTGCGGCCACGTACCCAGTTGATCAGGTTGGTGCGCGCGGTGGCATCCGCCGCCCCCAGCATGCCGGCGGTAATGCCGGCATTGCTGTCCTTGAACAGCGTGGGGTCGGTGGTGGTAACCGGGTCGTCAGGCAAAGCCACCGTGCTGGTGGTGCAGCCGATGCAGGTATACAGCGTGCGGTTGTCGCTGCTCAGGTTGTCTTCGCGCAGGTGCTGCGCCGCCCCACCCTTGATGGTGAGCGAACCATCCGGCGCGTCGGAAATGCCGCCCGGCACCTGCTCGTTGGGATAGATGGCCGCAGTCCAGAAACTGGAACTGGTGGTCCAGTAGCTGGTGGTGGTATCGGTCACCTGACCCAGGCTGTTCACCACGGTATTGCCGTTCTGATCCAGATACACATACTGGTTGCCGGACAGCCCCAGCCGGTAGTGCTTGAGGTTGCCATGCCAGCGCGGCTTGGCATCGGCATCGGCACGGAACATGCCCACGTAGACCTGATCCAGGTTGGTGCCGTAGTTGTTGACGCTGTTGGTTACCGCCGCCGAGGTGAACACGCTGTTCACCGACAGGATCTCGTCAAACACATCCTGCAACGCCTTTTTCAGCTCGTCAGTGCTAAGCGGGTTGGCAATGCTGATATAACGGCCGCCACCGACGTTGGCCATGCTCTTGAGCAGCGCGGTCATGCCCGGACCCTGGCCGGTAGTGCTGGGTTGCACTTCGATGGTGTAGGTGATGATGTTCTGCTGCCCGGCCACGCTGTTGTTGACATCAGTGCCGTTCATGAAGCGCGCCCACTCGTCACCCACATTGTCCTGGCTGCCGCTGGGCGACAGCGGGATGGTGGTGGTGTTGCCGCCCGCCGATGCAAGCGCGGTCTTGGCCGAGGTGGTATCGGACGTATTGTCCTGCACCGGGCCATTATTGATGAAGATGATGAAGTTCTTCTGACACACGCCGTCAGAGGGGCTGTTATAGACGGTACCGCTGCTGTTGGCCGGCGTGAACGCATTGTAGTCACGCTTCACCTTCAGCCCGGAATAGGCGGTGGCGCCCTTGAAGTACAGATAGGCCTCGCGCATGGTCTGGCCGAGCTTGCCACCGTTGCTCTTGTCGTTGTTCTTGTGCAGGCCGGTGACAACGGTGGAGAGCGCGCTCAGATGAGCACTGTCCATGTTCTGCACCGCATAGCGCATGTAGCCGCCATCGATGTTGTCATTGCCGCCACCGGTCTCGGAGAACATCATCAGGCCGATGTTGAACACACCCGAGGTCAGCGTGGAAAACAGGTTGGTCAGCGCGGTCTTTTCCGCATCGAACGGTGTATTCCAGTTGGCAGTGTTGTCCAGCACGATCAGCACATTGGGCGCGCTGCCGCTGTTCACCACCGTCGGGTTGCTGAGGAAGATATCGATGTCCTGCTTCTGCAGTTCCACCGCCTGGCTGCCCAGCGCAAATACGCCCAGCCACACTGCCATCAACCAGTTTTTCATGCTTGCTCCTTCGCCGCCTGCTAGCTGCAGGGGTCGGAATCCTTGGTCAGCACCCGGATACCCTGATGGGTGGTGACCGTGGTGCCGGTGCGACTATCGGTGACCACCGCCTGGAAGTCCCACTGCACGGCATAGGTCTGGTAGCTCACCGACGAGTCGTCGATCTCGCGAAAGCCTTCGCAGGTGGGGCGCGCCACCACCACGCTGTAATCGTTGCTGCCATCCTTATCGGCATCCACCTGGAAGGTCTGCGGATAGGCATCCGGGTTGGCAATCGGGTCCAGCGCGGCGCTGGCCGGCTGGTGCACGATCTGATCCAGCACCTGCTGTGCGGCGTTCAGCGCTTCGTCATGCGCCTGGCTATTGGCCACGATGCGCAGGTGCGACATGCCCAGCTTGATGCCCAGCGTCACCAGAATGGTGGAAATCAGCAGGAACATCAGGGTCATGAACAGGATATTGCCCGTGGGTCGCCGGCTCACTATTCTCTCCTTGTTCCGACATTGGTCAGGTACACCGTCTTGCGGAACAGCTTGCGCCGGTAGTTGGCCGCAGTACCGCTGGGGGTGTAGCTGACGCCGGATGCCAGCGTGTAGCTGCGGGTATCGGTGTAGCCGGCGGTAATGTTGGCCGCGCGCGCCACCACAGTGAGGCGCAGCGCCACCACCCGCGCCCATTCATCGGTAGTGGACGGCTGGCGGCGATAGACATCCGGCGTGCCATCATGCTGCAGCACGCGGGTGCCGGAGGCATCCTTGTAGGTATGGTTGCTGCCGGCCATGTCCAGACCGTACTCCACCACCAGCCGCTCGATGTTTTCCACCAGAGGCGAATCGGTGAAACCGGTACTGCTGCCGGTGTCGCCCAGCTCCAGCATGTGCAGCGTGGGGCTATCGGAACCGCTGGCACATACCCCGCCCGAGGCCTCCACGCAGCGCGACACGTAGAAAATACGCACCGGGTAGCGGCGAATGTCGCCAGGCGTACCGGACAGGCTGGTCAGGGTGAAGGATGCGGCATTGGCACCGGTGGCAATCGCCGGGTAATTCAGCCGCGCCACCGCCTGCAGGTAGACGTTGCGGGCATTCAGCACGCCGGAAGCGACAATGGTAGGGTCCACCGAGCGCACCAGCAGTGCGTCATTGTCGGCATACAGATTGCTGCTGTTCAGACAGGGAAAGGTAGCCGCCATGGTGGGCGATGCCGCCCCCTGCACCGCAAACGCCAGCGCATTGGTGCCGGTGCTGGTCAGGTAGAGGTATTGCGGGTCGGTTTCGCAAGCTGCCGGCATGGTGTCGGTAGCCCTGGGAAACTCGTCCATGTACACGTAGTGGCCGTAGTAGCCGGCGTTTTCCAGGTATCTGGTCAGCACGTCGAGCGCATAGCGACCGTTCTCGATCTGGCCAAACTGGTTGCTCAGTTCACGCTGGTTGCGGCTCTGGGCAACATAGAATGCCCCCACCGCCGTCAGCAGCAACAGGCCCAGCGTCATCGCGATCATGATCTCGATGATGCTAAGGCCAGCCTGCCGCCGTTTCACGGTCAGTAGCCTGGAGTCAGGTCGAGAATTTTCACCCATCGTGCCACTACCCTGCGATATTGATCATCCACACCGCCCTGCTGGCCGCACGTCAGGCCGGCAGACGGGGCATTCGATATGGTCTTGGCATGCCAGGACAACTGGATCAGCACACCCCTGGAAGCATCCTGCGTGATACAGCCGCGCGCATCGATCATGGCGCCGGCAGAGCTGCCGCCATCATTGATCGCCGCGCCGTCCAGCTGCGCATCCCAGTCGCGCAGATCGTCTTCCGCCATGGTGGTGGCATCCACCGATACGCCGCCGGAAGCCACGCAGGTATTGGCCGCCACATTGGCGCCAGCCCCCAGATACTGCACACCGCTGGTACCGGTAACGGTGTAGCTGTAATAACAGTAGGCCGCGTGCTGGTTGGCGCGCACCCGTTGCGCCATGTCATCCACCAGCACCAGTGCCTGTGCCCGCTGGTAGGACTCGAACTCCACCTGGTTGGCACGCATGCTCAGCGCTGCCACACCCATGAAGCCGATCAACAGGATCAACAGCGACACCAGCACTTCGATCAGGGAAAAACCCGCTTGTTGGCCGCAACCGCTTCGCATGGCTAGCACCCGGAATCACGCACATCGGACAAGCCGGACAGATACAGCCGCACACAGCGCTGCTGCCCGGCATCCGACCGACTGACAGTAAACGCCGCTGTAGCCGCAGCACGGCCATTGCGGTTCACGGCGGCAGTGGTAGTGGTGCCACTGACATTCAGCCGGCTGTCGTTGAACGGCCCCTGCACCGCCAGCTGGGTGGCGGAGGCGCCGCTGGTAATCACCCAGCCCTGCTGGCAGCCGCCGGCATTACAGGTCAGGGTCACTGTCTGGTTACGCTTCAGCGCCTCGGAACGGATATAAAACAGCGCGGACTGCAACTGCTCGGAGGCTGACTTCACCCGGTTGCGGGCAATGAAGGTCTGGAACGACGGCACCGCGAACGCCGTCACCACCGCCAGCAGCGCAAAGGCGATGATCAGCTCCAGAATGGTGAAGCCCAGCATCGGGCGTCGTAACGGTGTGCTCATTGCCATTTGTCCGCAGGCAGCTTCTCGCCGCTGGATTTCAGCGTCAGCGCGCCATCCGCAGCCTGCATGGAGGAGGAAAGCGGTGTGGCTACCACCGAATAGGCAACTGGCGTTGAAGCATTGAACGCCGTCACGGTAACGGTGTAGAACTTGGCCACATCGGTCGGCGTGGTAATGCCCAGCGAGGCGATGCTGCCGGCGTAACGGCGCGCATCCAGCACGAACTCCTCCTGCTTGGCGGCTATTTCCGTCATGTAGGACATCGCCGCCGCCCGGTTGGTCTTGATCACATAGGCGGTGTAGGACGGATAGGCAAAGGCGGCAATCACCCCGAGGATGACCACCACGATCATCAACTCGATCAACGTCACCCCGTGCTGGCTACGGCTTGTCTGTTGTTTGACCGGCATCTAACCCTTCCCTTCACCGCAGAATGTTTCAGTATAGCGTCCCATCCTGCCGTAACGACCCAAAGCAGGAGGCACGCTGGTAGATAATCTCATCTTAATATGAAATATCGAATCTGATGCCGCGCAACAGCCTGACACACGGGCAGACATGCGACGGACAGCCAACTTCAGAGCCACCTCCGCCGGCTAGAGACCCGGTTTTCGCCGCCACTCCCCGCCATTTCTTTCGATAAATATTTCCGTAACAGAACCGTCTTACCATCCCTGCAACAGCCCTGAAATCCAGGGCAAGCTCAAGGGAGATAACCGTGAAAAAACTGCTCAAGCTGTCCACTGCCGCCATCCTGTTCGCCTGCAGCCTGCAAGCTGTTGCCGGCGAAGCCGAAGACCTGAAACTGGCTGGCGACGTGAAGGCCGCCATCGACAGCAACACCACGCTGAAGGCATTCAATCTGAAGATTGCCGCCAAGGATGGCAATGTCACTATCGATGGCGCGGTGGATGAAGGCCTGCAGATGGCCGAGGTAGGCAGCATTGCCGAGAAAGTGGCCGGCGTGAAGTTCGTGTTCAACAACATCATGCCCAAGCAGTAAGTATTGCCCTGGCCGCAGCTCTGCGGCCAACTCTTCCCTTCCGCAGCAGGGGAGTGTTGTGGCAGTGGCGTTAGGACCGCGGCTTCGTAATCACGCCTACTGCATCAGGCCCGCCATGCCGGCAGCCAGTCGCTGCGCCAGCCGCCGCTGCCAGACCGGCGACTGTTGTCGCTGCAGCACACGGTCTTCCCAGTCGAAGCTGCGCAGGATGGCGTGATAGCCCAGCCAGCGTAGCGGCTCCGGCTCCCACTGCCGGCAGGCTGCCGGGGTGGTAAGCCAGGGCAGCAGCGCCAGCTCCCCCATCTCGCCGCCAATCAGCGCCGCCATGGTGCGCCCCGCCAGATTGCTGGCGCCCACGCCTTCGCCACCATAGCCACCGGCCTGCAAGATGCCCCGTTCGCGATCCACCACGATCTGCGGGTGAAAGCCGCGCGCCATGCCCAGGTTGCCGCCCCAGCCATGGCTGATGCGCACCCCGACCAGCTGCGGGAACAGCGTCAGCAGCAGGCGCTGGCGCTGGCCGACCTCCGCTGCCGACAGCGTGAATGACTGCCGCAGCCGGCCTCCGAAACGGTAGCCGCCGCGCGCGCCAAGAATCAGCCGGTTATCGGCGCTGCGCTGGCCATAGCTGACCAGGTGGCCGAAATCGCTGAACGCCTGGCCGGCAGCCAGGCCGATGTCGTCCCACAGCGCCTGCGGCAGCGGCTCGGTGGCAATGATCAGGCTCTGCACCGCGATCTGCCGGCTGCGAACCCCACCCAGGCTGGCGGCATAGGCTTCCACCGCCGGTACCAGCCATTCGCCGCTTACCCGGCCATGCGCGGTAACCGCCTCGCGCCCCTCGATGCGCAGCACCGGGCTGTGCTCGAACAGCAGCACGCCCATTTCCTCCACTCGCCGCGCCAGTTCCCGCACCAGCCGCGCCGGCTGGATGGTGGCCACATGCGGCGAATACACCGCGCCATAGGCACCGGCGAGCCGCAGCTGTTGCTGCAACGCCGGCACATCCAGCCAGCGGAAGTCCGCGTCGCCGTGGCCGTGGCGCTGCCAGTCGGCCAGCTGCGCGCGCAGCCGCTGCTCCTGCTCCGGGTAGCGCGCAGCGCAGTACAGCACCCCGCCCTTGCGGTAATCGCAGTCCAGCCGCTCGCGCGCCAGCACGCGGCCAACCTCGTCCGGGATATCGCGCAGCAAGGCCTGGCAGCGCTGGCGGGTAGCGGCATCCAGCCCGGCCAGCAGGGTGTCCTCGCCGGCCAGCTCGCCCATCACCCAGCCACCATTGCGCCCGGAGGCACCGTAACCGGCAATCTGCGCCTCCAGCACCACCACCCGCAGCGCCGGCTGGCTGCGCTTCAGGTAATACGCGGTCCACAGCCCGGTATAACCGGCGCCGATGATCACCACATCGGCCTGCAGGCTGCCACGCAGTGCAGCGCGCGGGCGCAGTGACTCGGCTGGTAGCTGGTCCATCCACAAACTGATCTTGCTTGCCTGCAGCATGCTTTTCCCCTTGTGCCGGAAACGGCTGCCGCAGCATAGCAAGCCGCAGGCAGCCGGTCAGCACTCAGCCGAGCGGGATATCAGGTTGGCGCACGGCGCAGCCATTTTCCACGACCGGCAGCGGTGGTATTGTCCCGGCTTTGCTTCCAGGGCCAGTTCTCCATGCCGGATACCACCATTGCCGCCTGCTATGGCCTGATCGACACCCGTTTTGGCTGCGTGGCCGCCTGGCTGAACCAGCAGGGCGCTCTGCTGCGGCTGGAATTCAATATCGAGCGCGAGCTGGAACGCGCCCATCTGAAAGGTACGCCGCGCGACGATGCGGCACTGGGCGAGGTGGCACGCCAGCTGCAGCAGTACCAGGACGGCAGCCGCCGCGAGTTCACGCTGCCGCTGGCGCCGGGTGGCAGCGCATTCCAGCAGCGGGTGTGGGCCGAGCTGTGCCGCATTCCCTACGGCAGCACCATCAGCTATGGCGAGCTGGCGCGCCGGCTGGGCGATGAGGGCGCCGCCCGTGCGGTGGGCCGCGCCAATGCCACCAACCCCATTGCGCTGATCGTGCCCTGCCACCGGGTGATCGGCAGCGACGGCAAACTCACCGGCTATGCCGGCGGCCTGCCGCTGAAGGCCGCCCTGCTGCAGTTCGAGATGAGCCATACCCCGCCGGCGCTGTTCCTGTAGCCAGCCTGCGGCCAACGCCTCACATCAGGCCGACACCGTCTGCGGATTGGCGGCGTGAATCAGGGCAATCAGCTCACGCAGGTACACCAGCCCCTGCTCCCACTGCCGATGACCGGACGCCACGTTGATGTGGCCGGCATCGCGCAGCCAGTACAGCCGGCTGTGCCAGCGCGTGGCCATGCGCACGCTGCGCAGCGGCAGGCTGAACGGGTCGTTGTCGCTGGCCACCACCAGCGAGGGAAACGGCAGCGCCGCATCCGGCAGCGGCGCGAATGGCTGCAGCTGCGCCGGTGCGCTGGCGCGCTCTACGTCCGCCGGGGCCACCAGCAACGCGCCGGCCAGCTGCCGGCCATGACGCGCCGCATAGTGTGCAACCGTGGCGCAGCCCAGGCTGTGCGCAATCACGATCACCGGCTTGCTGGCAGCACCTAGCGCAGCATCCAGCCCCTGTAGCCAGTCCGCCAGCTGCGGCGCATGCCACTCGTGGTTGCCCACCCGCCGGGCGCCCAGCAGCTGCTGCCAGTGGCTTTGCCAGTGCTCCGGCAGGGAGTTGTTCCAGCCGGGCTGGATGATGTAGTCGAAGGCGGCAAAGTCGGCATGCATGGCATGGCTCCGGTCAAAAGTCTGGCGCGACTCTACCTCGAATCATATATTTCCAAAAATACTTAAATATTGTTTTGTTATCGCGCTTTGAAATATCAAATTGCGCGATACACCAGCATTGCCCCTGCCCGCATGAACCGCACCACAACGTGGCGAAAGTCGCAGCTGTTGTTGCCATACCGCGTTGCCTGCAGTTACCGCGCCTGACATGGCAACCATCTGCTTCCGCTGGGCTGGTCACTTGCAGCTGGTTGCGCCTGCATGCCAGGTCTGGCATGCAAACCATGCCCATGGTTTATTCAAAACAATTGAAAACTGACACCGGCAAATTCTTTAGCATTAAGTTGAAAAAGAAACGAAATTCGCGCCTCGTTTAATACTTTTCCTATCAAAAAATGGCGGCTAACTCCCTAGGATCGCCACATCGGCTCGGTTAACAGTTGGACACAAAAAAGAGCCACCGCCAGTTCTGCCCGCCTGCCAGCGTTATTACGGGATTCCAGATCTAGGCAAGCCATACCGCAAACCATTTTGACACTAGGAATCGACATGAAAACTCTGGCTATCATCACTACCGCAATCCTGACCCTGGCAACTGCAGCAGCACAGGCATCCGATGGCACCATCACGGTAAACGGCTCGCTTACCGCCAATACCTGCACCATCAATAACGGCACCGGCAACAACATCACCGTGAATCTGCCCACCCTGTCCACCGCCAGCCTGAAAAGCAGTGGCCAGACCGCTGGCAGCACCAAGTTCAGCATCCAGCTCAGCAGCTGTACCGCCACCCAGGCGCAGACCTACTTCGAGGCCGGCAATACCATTGCCGCCGATGGCAATCTGCTCAATGCCGGCTCCGCCGCCAATGTGGAAGTGCAGCTGCTGAACAATCAGGGCAATGCCATCAACCTCAACACCAACACTAACTCCCAGCAGGTGAATATCGCTGCCGGTGCCGCCAGCCTGGACTATTACGCACAGTATTACGCCACCGGCCAGACCGGCCCCGGCAGCGTGACCAGCACGGTGAAATACACCGTCAGCTACAACTGACCCCAGCCAGGAAACGCCGCCATGCAACGACTCGCCCCCCAGTTCCTGACTCGCCTGCTGGCGGCCGTGCTGTTGGCCGCAACCGTGCCGGCACAGGCCAATGTGGTGATTACCGGCACGCGCATCGTCTACCCGGCGGAACAGCGCGAAGTGACGATACGGCTGGACAATGTCGGCAAGGAACCGGCACTGGTGCAGGCCTGGGTGGACAGCACCGAGGCCGGCACCAGTCCGAGCAAGGCCGACGCGCCGTTCCTGCTGACACCGCCGATCTTCCGCCTCGATCCGGACAAGGGGCAGAGTCTGCGCCTGATGTTTACCGGAGCCACCTTGCCGGCGGACCGCGAAAGCGTGTTCTGGCTGAATGTGCTGGATGTGCCGCCACGGCCCAAGGCGGCAGATCTGAATTACGTACAGCTGGCCATCAGGAGCCGCATCAAGCTGTTCTACCGGCCCAAGGCGCTACCCGGCAGCCCGGAGCAGGCCGCGCAGCAACTGCAATGGCAGCTGCGCAGCGAGGGCAGTCGCCGCTGGCTGCAAGTGCGCAACAACAGCGCCTTCCATGTCTCGCTGACGCAGGCCAGCACCCGCATCGCCGGCCGTGGCTACCGGTTCAGCAGCGAGATGGTGGCACCGTTCAGCAGCCGCGAGCTGCCGCTGGAAGCCGACGAAGCCGCAGCCGCGGCAAGCGGCCAGGTAAGCTACCAGGCGATAGACGACTACGGTGCCACGCGCGACTACCAGGCGCCGCTATTGCCATAACCATGCCAATACGGTCTGTTCAGCCCTGCTGCAGGCCGTATTTCTTCACCTTGTCGAACAGCGTGGTCTTGGGCGTGCCCAGTGCCTGGCTGGCCTGGGTCATATTGCCGCCATGGCGGCGCAGCGCCTCCACGATCAGGCTCTTTTCGTAGGCTTCCACACTTTCGGCCAGGCTGGTGGTAACGCTGTCGCCGCCACTGGTCTTGAACACCGGCAGCCCCAGCGCATAGCGCTCGGCCACGTTGCGCAGCTCGCGCACATTGCCAGGCCAGTCGTGCGCCATCAGCTGGCTCTGCGTCTTGCGGTCCACTTCCAGCGGTTCACGGTCAAAACGCAGCGCTGCCTGCTGCAGGAAGCAGTCGAACAGCAGCGGAATATCCTCGCGCCGCTCGCGCAGCGGCGGAATCTCCAGCGTCACCACGTTCAGCCGGTAGTAGAAGTCGGCGCGGAACCTGCCCTGCTGCGACAGCTGGTCCAGGTCCTCCTTGGTGGCGGCGATCAGCCGGCAGTCCACGTCCACCGCCTGGTTGGAACCCAGCCGTTCCAGCTTGTGCTCCTGCAGCACCCGCAACAGTTTGATCTGCAGGTTGATGGGCATGGTTTCCACTTCGTCCAGGAACAGCGTGCCCTTGTGCGCGTGCTCGATCTTGCCGATGCGGCGCTTGCCGGCGCCGGTGAAGGCATTGGCCTCGTGGCCGAAGATCTCGCTTTCGAACAGGTTTTCCGGCAGGCCGCCGCAGTTGATGGCCACGTAGTTGTGGCTGTGGCGCCGGCTGAAGTCGTGCAGGCAGCTGGCCACCAGCTCCTTGCCGGTGCCGGTCTCGCCGAGGATCAACACGTTGGCCGCGGTATCGGCCACGTTCATGATCAGCTCGCGCAGCTCGCGGATGCGGCCGGAGCGGCCGATGATGCGCTGCTCCAGCGTCTGGCGGCCGTCCAGCTGGCGGCGCAGGCTTTCCACCTCCAGCGTCAGCATGCGCTGCTGCAGCGCGCGGCGCGCCACGTCCACCAGCCGTTCCGGCGAGAACGGTTTTTCCACGAAGTCGTAGGCGCCGTCCTTCATCGCCTGCACCGCCATCGCCACGTCGCCATGGCCGGTGATCACTACCACCGGCAGCTGGCGATCCTGCTGGTACAGCCGCTGCTGCAGGCTTAGCCCGTCCATGCCGGGCAGGCGCACATCGGTGATCACGATGCCAGGCTGCAAGCCCTGCTCGATTTTTTGCAGCGCTTCTTCGGCGCTGCCACAGCCAACCACCGGCAGGTCCTCCAGCAGCAGCGCCTGCTGGCAGCCCAGCAGTACGTGCGGGTCGTCCTCGACAAACAGGATGGGCAAGCTTTGATCAGACATGGGTCGCGTCCTCCTCGGGACACAGTGGCAGGGTCAGGATGAATTCGGCGCCACCCAGCGTGGACGGGGCGGCGGTGAGCGCGCCGCCAGCGGCGGAAGCCAGGCTGGCAGACAGTGTCAGGCCCAGGCCCAGGCCGCGTTCGGCGGGCTTGGTGGTAAAGAATGGCTCGAACAGGTGCTTGAGCACATGTTCCGGCAGACCGCTGCCGTTATCGCTGACTGTCAGCCGGTAGCAGCCATCCTGGCAGTGACCGGCCAGCACGATGCGGCCACCATTGCAGCCTTGCAATGCATCCAGCGCATTGGCCAGCAGGTTCACCAGGATCTGCTCCAGCCGGGTCTGGTCGATGGCCAGCTCCACGTCGTCGATATGCTGCTCCACGCTGGCCGGCTCGCGGCTCAGCCGCGGATGCAGCAGGAACAGCGCGGCATCCACCGCCGCCACCAGCCGCGCGCGACCGCCGGCATGCTCGGAACGACGGGCGAAGGAGCGCAGCGAGGCGGTGATCTTGCCCATGCGCTCCACCAATTCTCCGATAGTAGTGAGGTTGGCCGCAGCAATGTCCTGCTGCCCGCGCTGCAGAAACTTGATGGTGTTGCCGGACAGGGTGCGCAGTGCTGCCAGCGGCTGGTTGAGTTCGTGGGCGATGCCGGTGGACATCTGGCCTATCACCGCCAGCTTGCCGGCCTGGATCAGTTCATTCTGGGTGCGCCGCAAGCTCTGCTCGGCCTGCTCGCGCTCCTGGATCTCGGCGCGCAGCCGGTCATTGCTGGATTTGAGATCGGCGGTGCGTTCGGTAATCCGACGTTCCAGTTCGCTGTTGGCCGCTTCCAGCGCCTCGCGTGCGGCCAGCTTGGTGGCCACCGCCTTGCGCCGCTCGTTCATGGCGATGATCAGCAGGGTGACAAAGGCCGCCAACGCCGCTGCCAGCAAGGCATGCGTCAGCGCCGCCGCACGCACCTCGCCCAGCGGGCTGAGCAGGGTCAGTGTCCAGCGGGTGTCGTTCAGGGTGCGCGACTGCACCAGGTAGCGGTGAATGCGCAGCGGGTTCTTCTCATCGCCCACCCCCCATTGCTCCAGCCCCGGCGCCAGTTCGCTGCGCTCCGATAGCGACAGCTCCGGCAGCAGCTCCCAGTGGTATTGCAGGCTCAGCGCCAGCTGCTGGCGCCGCTCGGCGGAGATCGCCCGCATGGCACGCAGATGCCAGGCCGGATTGGTGGCCAGGATGATCACATCGTTCTCGTCCGACACCACCACATTGGAGTTGGCCTTGCGCCAGCCCTGCTCCATCTGCGCCAGCCGCACCTTGACCACCGCCACGCCGATGATGCGATCGCCCACCCGCAGCGGGCTGGACAAGTAATAGCCAGGCTCGCCGGACAGGCTGTCCAGGCCATAGAACTGCCCCTGGCCACCATTCATCGCCTCGACAAAATACGGCCGGGTAGACAGGTCCTCGCCGACATAGCTGTCGATGCGGCGCCAGTTGCTGGCGGCCAGCACCTGCCCGCTAACATCCAGCACGTACAGCGCCAGCGTGCCGCTGCGGCTGGTCATGCCTTCCAGGTATTCGTTCACCTCGCGCCGCAGATGGGCAAAGCGGTCGTCGGTGCGCCGTTGCGAAGGCTGGTCATCCTTCAGCAGCTGCAGCGTGGGCTGGTGCAGGCCCAGCACGCGCGGCAGCCAGATGTAACGTTCGATTTCGCTTTCCACGCCGCGAGCATGCAGCTCCAGCTGGCGATGGCCGTTCTCGCGCAGCGACTCCACGCCGCTGCGATAGGAAATGCGATAGGTAAGCAGGCTGCAGAGCAATACCAGCAGCACGAGGATGACGCCCCAGATCAAGGACTTGCGGACGCGGGAAGTAATCATGTCGACGGTGGGCAGTGCATTCGATAGTGATGCTGCGTTCTATCACAGCCCATGATGCGGGGCCAGAATTGCCAGGCTGGCGGGGGATGCATGCCGTAGCGGCAGGGTGTTAGGCGGTTAGGCCGCTCCGCGCTGCGGAGCGGCCTACGCCGTCCGGTCTTTGCCGGACAGGTTTTGCTCGTTCCCGTGGTGTTTTTTTTACTACGTGTCGAACGGGTTTCGACTACCTGTCTATTAGCACGTAGCGGGCCAGCTTTTCTCCCCAGCGCCACACCATAAAAATCAAACACTTAACAAGCAACACCCAGCAAGCCCAACCGGATAGCCGTATAAGCACGCCGTCGCCGTTCGGAAATCCGTACGCTCGTACTCCTCCAGCCGGACACGCCATGCGCACTAATGAGCGAAATACTGCATAAAGGCAAATAACAATGTGTGACAAATCGGTATCATGCGCAGATGTAGGGACACCGCTGCCTGATCAGCGGCAACAGCTTGGAGTCACAGATGTTTGGCAACCGTAAAAAAATAGCCGCCCTGGAAGCACAACTGCAGCAGCTGGAACAACAACGTCAGGCATTGCAACAGCAGCTGGACGCCAGCCGGCAGGAACTGCAGCAACATACCAACGCACAGCAGGAAGAAAGCCGTCAAAACACCAAGCGCGAAGTCTACCGCGCCCCGTTCGGCCAGTTCTGCGACAGCACCGCATCGATCCGAGCCTCGTTCGCCGAATTGGCCACCATGCTGGAAGACAAATTCGAACTCGCCAGCGATGCCGTGACCAGCCTGGACGAAACCCGTCAGGCGGTGGACACCCTCACCGACAGCTTCCAGCACATTGCCGAAGCACAGGCACAGACCGCACAGCAAATGGATGCGCTCAGCGACAAGACCGGCCGCATCCAGCAATTCGTGCAGCTGATCAAGGACGTGGCCGACCAGACCAATCTGCTGGCACTGAACGCCGCAATCGAAGCCGCGCGCGCCGGCGAACAGGGCCGTGGCTTTGCTGTGGTGGCCGACGAAGTACGCAAGCTGGCCGAGCGCACTGCGCAAGCCACCAATGAAATCTCCAGCCTGGTAAGCGAGGTCGACACTGCGTCCAGCTCTACCAAGCAGCAGGTGGCCGAGGCCGCTGCCCAGGCGGAAGGCTATCGCCAGACCGGCCATTCCGTGGCGACGGCAATCCGCAAGCTGGTACAGGATAGCGAGGCAATGGCCAATGTGATTGCCGCCGGCACCAACACCAGCTTCATGGAAGTGGTAAAGCTGGACCACATCGTGTTCAAGCTGGATATCTACAAGGCCTTCATCGGCTACCACGATCTGCAAGCAGACCAGGTTTCAAGCCACCGTCACTGCCGGCTGGGCAAGTGGTACTACGAAGGCCGCGGTTACAACGAGTGCCGCGGCAGCAGCAATTACAACCAGCTGGAAGCACCGCACGAACGGGTACACGAAGCCGGCCGCCAGGCACTGGAAGCCTTCCACGCCGAAGACTTTGTCCGTGCCACTCAGGCGCTGCACGATATGGAACGTGCGTCGTCGCAGGTAATGGACATCCTGACCACCATGGAACAGCAGCCCTGCCAGCATAAGGTCGGCTGACATCCTGCGGCCAACAGCCATCGCAGGCTGCTGACAAACTTCCCACTTATGGATTGCCGGACCCGGCAAAGCCGGGCCGCTCCAGCCAAGCGTTTGCATCGGCAGCCTTCCTGTTTACAAAACAAAGGCCTTTCGCGTGGCGAAAGGCCTTTGTCAGCACCCTCCATCGCTCCGCCTGTGCGGGGCGATTTGCTTTTCGGGGCACGGGAGGCAAGGCAGATCACTGGCAAGACGATAAACAGTCGTTAAGCGGCTGACGACTGGCCGACAAGCGGCGGGAGACTGTCACACACTGTCAAAAAGCTGCCACAAGACTGCAGCAAAGCTGCCTGCGCGCATGGCTAGACTACGGGCATGAACTTAGCGCACAGGAGAATCACCATGCGAATCACTACTCTAGTCACTGCCACCCTGCTCTCCCTGTCGGCGTCCTACGCCATGGCCGACCATCTGGACGGCGTGCTGGGCGGCGCCATCGGTGGTGCAGCAGGCGCTGCCATCGGCCAGAGTGTAGGTGGCCGTGACGGTGCCATCATCGGCGGTGCCATCGGTGGCGCTACCGGCGTAATCCTCACCCAGCAGCGCGAACAACGCGTGATTGTGCGCGAGCCGCGCCCGCAACGGGTGGTGTATGCGGTACCGGTACAGCCGCGCCCGGTGTACTACGTGGTCAAGCCCTACAAGAAGCATCACCGTCATGGCCCCTGGGGCGACCGCGGTCGCTGGGACAAGCATGAGCGCTGGGGTGACGACGACTGATCCAGCCAGGTGTTTCAACCGGCAGCCTTCCTGTTTACAAAACAAAGCCCTTCCGCGTGCGGAAGGGCTTTGTGACACTTTCAAGCCGCGGCAACTGCCGCGGCTTTTTGGCGAGTAGCGACTGGCGCTTAGGCTTTCACCACCTGGGCAATCGCTTCGGCTACGGCGCCGATGTTCTTGCTGTTCAGTGCCGCCAGGCAGATACGGCCGGTGGACACGGCGTAGATGCCGAACTCTTCCTTCAGGCGCTCTACCTGGGCTGCGGACAGACCGGTGTAGGAGAACATGCCGCGCTGCTGGATCACGAAGCTGAAGTCCTGCGCCACACCCTGGGCCTTGATGGCGTCTACCAGGCCACTACGCATGGTGCGGATGCGATCACGCATGCCAGCCAGCTCGTCTTCCCACATCTGGCGCAGCTCGCTGCTGCCCAGTACCGCGGCCACTACCGCGCCACCGTGGATCGGCGGGTTGGAGTAGTTGGTGCGGATCACGCGCTTCAGTTGCGACAGCACGCGCGCAGCTTCTTCCTTGCTGGCAGTCACGATGGACAGCGCGCCTACACGCTCGCCGTACAGCGAGAAGCTCTTGGAGAAGGAGCTGGACACGAAGAACTGCAGGCCGGAAGCAGAGAACAGGTTCACTGCCACCGCATCCTGGGCGATGCCTTCGGCAAAGCCCTGGTAGGCCATGTCGAGGAACGGCACCAGGCCGCGTTCACGGCAGACTTCCACCACCTCGGCCCACTGGGCGTCGGACAGGTCGGCGCCGGTCGGGTTGTGGCAGCAGGCGTGCAGGATGATGATGGAACCGGCATCCAGGCCCAGCAGGAAGGACTTCATGCCGGCAAAGTTCACGCCACGGGTAGCCGCATCGTAGTACGGGTAGTTTTCCACCTCGAAACCGGCGGCTTCGAACAGCGCGCGGTGGTTTTCCCACGACGGATCGCTGATGTATACCTTGGCGCTCGGGTTCAGGCGCTTGAGGAAGTCGCCACCGATCTTCAGCGCGCCGGTGCCACCCAGTGCCTGGGCGGTAACCACGCGGCCAGCGGCGGTCAGCTCGCTGTCGGTACCGAACAGCAGATTTTGCACAGCCTGGTTGTAGGCAACCGGGCCTTCGATCGGCTGGTAGCCGCGCGGCGGCATGGCTTCCAGACGGGCTTTCTCGGCAGCCTTCACGGCGGCCAGCAGCGGGATCTTGCCGTTATCATCGTAATAAACGCCAACACCCAGATTCACCTTGCTGGTGCGGGTATCGGCGTTGAAGGCTTCGTTCAGACCCAGGATCGGGTCACGCGGGGCCATCTCGACGGCGGCGAAAATCGAAGAGGACATGCGGGGCTCCATAAAATGCACGGGTGGCAGGCCGCCTGCGGCCAACCTGCCAGGTGATGAAAACCGGATGCCGAAGTTTAACACGCCCCCTGCTGCCGCGCTGCGACAAGGGGCTTGACCCGTATGCGTCAGGATTGCAGCCGCAACAGCAAAGCTGGCACATCCTGCCACGTCACCTGGCTAACCTTTACCTGCACGCCATCGGCCATGACCTCATCCGGCAGTTTTGTTTCCATTCCGCCCAGCCGCCGGTATACCTGCCGCGCCGGCTGGTTATCATCCAGCACATGCAGCAGCAGTGCCTGCCCCGTCCAGTGCCGCTGTAGCAGCGCCGCGGCCCAGGCCAGCAGCAGCTTGCCCAAGCCACAGCCCTGCCACGCCGGCAACACATGCAGGTTGTCCAGATAGATGCCCTGTTCCGGCAAAAAGCCCGGCTGCAGGCAGACAAAGCCGGCGGCTTCGCCATCGACCCGTGCGATACAGATGACATATTCGCCGGCAGGCGCCGCCATGCGCTGCTGCCACTTGTCGTGCATCTGTGCAGCGCAATTACCATCCAGATAGGCATCCGGCAACACGCCACGGTAAGCCACGCGCCAGCTGCGCAGGTGCAGATCGGCCAGCAGGGCGGCATCTTCGGCGACGGCGACACTCAGAATGGGATCGGACATGGTAGGCTCCGGCAATCATCCGGGCATGCTACCCACCTATCGATAACGAGACAAACCATGCAAGTCATCCGCTTTGCCGATCTGGCGGCCACCCCGTGGAAAAACGGTGGCGGCATTACCCGCCAGCTGCTGATCCAGCCGCCTGCGGCCAACCTCGACAACTTCACCCTGCGCATCAGCATTGCCGATGTGGACAGCGACGGCCCGTTCTCCGATTTTTCCGGCATCGACCGTACGCTGGGCCTGCTCAGCGGCGGCGGTCTCTGCTTGCTGGAAAACGGGCAGCCGCTCACCACGCTGCAGCCGGGCGGCGAGCTGTACGTATTCGATGGCGGCCGCGCCATCAGCAGCCAGCGCCTGGCCGGCAAGGTACAGGATTTCAACGTGATGACCCGCCGCGGCGCCGCCAGCCACCAGGCCACACGCCTGAGCCTGCAAGACGAGCAGGCTTTGCACACCAGCGGCCCAGCCCTGCTGTTGCTGGCCGAGGGCGAGGCGCTGCAGGTGACCGGCAGCAGCGATCAACAATCACTGGGGCGCTGGGATGCATTGTGGCTAGACGGCGCGACGGAACTGCAGTTGCAGCCCACCGGCAACTGCAGCCTGATCCTGGTCGCGGTGCAGCCGGCATGAGCGTGGCCTCGCCCTGCATCGGCATCTGCGAACTGGACGCCAGCGGCCGCTACTGCACCGGCTGCCTGCGCACCTGCGCCGAGATCGCCGGCTGGCCCACCGCCAGCGATGCGCAAAAGCTGGCGGTGCTGGAGCGCCTGCAGGTGCTGCGCACGCCTGGCGAGATTCGCCAGCTGGCCTGCAGCCAATGCGGCCAAGCCTTTCAATGCGGCACCGGAGGCAAGCTGGGAGGCTGCTGGTGCGCCGACCTGCCGCCACTGCTGGCGGCGCCGGCGGACAATCAATCTGGCGATTGCCTGTGCCCACGCTGCCTGCAGCAGTTGGCCGCAAGCTAAAAACAACAACCCCGGCTCAGTGGCCGGGGTTGTCATTTGTGGCAGCCGCAGGAATTACTCGCTGCGCACTTCCGCCATGGCCTTGCGCTTGGCCAGCATGGTGCCGGTAAGTACCACCAGCGCCGCGCCCACTGCGCCACCCAGCTGGTGCGACCAGCCCGGCAGCACACCCACGTAGTCCAGCAGACCGCGGTCGGTCAGCAGCATCGAGCCGCCGATCCAGCCCAGCAGGCCGCCACCGACGGTAATCACGATCGGGAAGCGATCCATCAGCTTCAGCACCAGCTGGCTGCCCCACACGATGATGGGGATGGAAACCACGATGCCGAACACCACCAGCGCCAGGCTGCCATGCGCCGCGCCCGCCACTGCGATCACGTTGTCGAAGCTCATCACCGCGTCCGCCACGATGATGGTCTTCACCGCGCCCCACAGGTGGGTGCTGCCCTTCACGTCGTGACCGTCGTCGTCTTCACCCACCAGCAGCTTCATGCCGATCCACAGCAGCAGCAGACCGCCGGCCAGCTTCAGGAACGGGATATCCAGGATCTGCAGCGCGAAGGCAATCAGTGCCACGCGCAGGCCGATGGCGCCGATCACGCCCCAGAAGATGCCTTTCTTGCGCTGCTCTTCCGGCAGGCTGCGGCAGGCCAGCGCGATCACTACCGCGTTGTCGCCGCCCAGCAGGATGTCGATCATGATGATCTGCAGCACCGATACCCAGAACGTGCTTTCACCAAGCATTTCAAACATTGTCTACTACCCTCCTCATGGAATTCAGGCGTACCGCCCTGTCTGTCAGCGGCAGTATCGCAGGTCAAACTTTCAAAAAGCTGTCAGGACACCTCGAAAAACGCCAGATTTCGTCGCGATACTGCGTTGCTCACGAAAAATGTCTCCTTACATATCAAACATATGCCGCGTCGACATTTTCCGTTCGCGCCTTGTCTCGCCGTGACTTAACACGATCGGAAAGCCGGGTTTTTCGAGGCGCCCTTCAGTGCAGCATGTCCCATAGCAGCTTGCAGATCAGCACCGTCACCAGTAGCAGAAACAGCACGCGCACGAAGCCGGCGCCCTTGCGCATGGCAATCCACGAGCCGGTCAGTGCGCCAGCCACATTGCACACCGCCATCGGCAGCGCGTAGCTGTACAGCACATTGCCGCTGGGAATGAAAAAGCACAGTGCCGCCACATTGGTTGCCAGGTTGACCACCTTGGCCGCCGCCGAAGCGTGCAGGAAATCGAAGGCAAAAAACCGCACGAACAGGAACATCAGGAAGCTGCCGGTGCCCGGGCCGAACAGCCCGTCGTAAAAGCCGATGCCGCCGCCGATGGCCACGCCCAGCAGCATCTCGCGCCGGCCGATGCTCACCGGCTGGTGCAGCTTGCCCAGGTCCTTCTTGCGGAAGGTGTAGATGGCCATGCCGATCAGCAGCACCACCACCAGCGGCCGCATCACCTCGCGCGGAATCAGGCTTACCGCCGCCGCGCCGGCAAAGGACATCGCAAACGCCGCACCGGTGGCCGGCAGCACCAGCCGCCACGGCAGGCGCACGCGCCGCAGGTAGGAACGCGCCGCGGACAGCGTGCCAAACGCCGATGACATCTTATTGGTGCCGAACAGCGTGGCCACCGATGACTGCGGCAGCGCGTTGAACAGCGCCGGTATCTGGATCAGCCCGCCACCGCCCACCGCCGCATCGATCAAGCCCGCCAGAAAGGCGAACAGACACAGAAACCCCAGTGTCAGCATGAGAGATCCCGGCAAAAAAGGCGCCATTGTAACGGGATTGCCGCAAGCTGGCAGATATCGCGGCAAAACAGCGCGGTAGTCGGCCGGCTACCGACGGACTCAGGCACAATGTCATTTTCTGTCAATACGGCCAGCATCATGACCATGGAACAACTCGGCTACATCGCCGCCCTGCTCACCACCGGCAGCTTCCTGCCGCAGGTGCTGCACACCCTGAAAAGCCGCGATACCCGCAGCATCTCGCTGGCGATGTATCTGATGTTCGTCAGCGGTACCGTACTGTGGCTGCTGTATGGCTGGTCCATCGGCTCGGTACCGGTAGTTGCGGCCAACGGCATCACCCTGCTGCTGTCGTCCGTCATCCTGGCGATGAAATTGCGCCAGGTTGCGCGCGACCGCGGCTAAGCGGACAGGCCAGTCATGACAGAAAGCACAAGGCCCCGCGCAGCGGGGCCTTGTCAGGCTGCTGACAAACTACCCATTTATGCATTGCCGGACCCGGCAAAGCCGGGCCGCGCCAGTTAAGCGCTTGAATCGGCAGCCTTCCTGTTTACAAAACAAAGTCCTTTTGCGAGGCAAAAGGACTTTGTCAACACTCGGACAAGGCCCCGCTACGCGGGGCCTTGTCATGTGCGCGGCGCGTGTTTACCTGGCCACACCGTGCAACAGCGGCTCCAGCAGCCCGCTTAAGCCTTCCCAGATGATCTGCACCCCCAGGCACAGCAGGATGAACGCGGTCAGGCGCAGGAACACCACCGCCCCGGTCTGGCCCAGATAGCGCAGGAACTTGTCGGCGTGCAGCAGGCACCACCAGATCAGCAGGCAGGTCACCGACACCGCCGCCACCGCCGCCAGCGGCGCCACGGTGAACTTCACCAGCGCCTTGCCGCTGCTAGTGAGCGAGGCGCCGACGGTAATGGCCACCGAAATCGAGCCCGGCCCCACCGTCATCGGAAAGGTCAGCGGGTAGAAGGCACGCTGCTTCAGCGTTTCGCGGTTTTCCAGTTCGGCCACGCCGGGCGTGTTTTCCGCCGGGTTGTCGTTCAGCATGCGCCAGGCGGCAATGGTGATCAGCAGGCCGCCGGAAATCTGCACCACCGGCAGTGACACGCCGAAGAAACTCAGCACGAAGCCGCCGATATACATGCTGCCCAGCAGCAACAGGAAGCAGTAGATGGCAATACGCCGCGCCAGGAACGCCCGCTGCGCCTGGCTGTTGTGCGAGGTCATCGAGATGAAGAACGGCACCAGCCCCGGCGGATTGATGATGGGCAGCAAGGCTGCGGCCACGAACAGGAACTTGCTGACGAACAGCGACAACATCGGACTCATGCGGGGGCTCCTGCCGGATTTACGCCTTGGCGCACCGGCATATTCTATTGATAATCGCCGCGATTCTAGCATTGCGGCCAACGTTGGCCGCAACATCTGCCGCGAAAACAAAAACGCCGCACAATGTGCGGCGTTTTGCTGGCTGGCTGCGGATTACGCTTCCACTGCCGGCAGCGCGATCTGGTCGTCCTTGCTGAACTGGTAGTCGCGGAACACATGCTCGGCGCTCAACAGCTGGTAGCTGCCATCAGCCTTGCGCACGGTAGTGTCCTTCAGCCGGTAGGTGTACTGGCCGCAGGTCCAGCAATCGAAGTTGCGCATGTGGGTACACAGACAGGTCTTGTCCATTACCTTGACGCGACGCTCGCCCGGGTGGGCGGCCACTTCGCGGTTGTAGGCCTCGATGTACTGGCAGCTGCCGCTGGCATCCAGCAGGTAGCCGTAGGCTTCGCAGTTCGGGCGGATGCCGTCGCCGATG
Source organism: Vogesella amnigena (assembly GCF_042648905.1). Taxonomy (NCBI): domain Bacteria; kingdom Pseudomonadati; phylum Pseudomonadota; class Betaproteobacteria; order Neisseriales; family Chromobacteriaceae; genus Vogesella; species Vogesella amnigena. The sequence goes on from NZ_JBHRYH010000040.1 coordinate 45,882, forward strand.
GCCGGGCACTGCTTGATCATGCGCATCGGGTAACCGGTGGGCGACAGCTGGTTGACTTCGATGTCTTCCTCATCAGCGCGGAAGTACTCCTGCTTGATCTTGTCCGGCAGGCCGCACTCGTGCGTCACGGTGAAGCGGGTGGCCACCTGCACGCCGCTGGCACCCATTTCCAGAAACCGCACCGCATCGCTGCCGGTAAAGATGCCGCCGGCGGCGATCAGCGGAATGTCCAGGTTCTCCGCCTTCAGCCAGTCGCGGATCTCCACCACGATATCGGCCAGGTTGTACTGGTCCCAGTCCATGCCGAAGCCGAGGTGACCACCGGCCAGCGGGCCTTCGATCACCACGTAGTCCGGCTGGCGCTTGGTACGCGCGGTCTTTTTCAGGAACAGCTGCAGCGCGCGCAGCGAGGACACGATGATGCCCAGCTTGGCCTCGCGGAAACGCGGGTGATCCTCGATCAGCGCAAAGGAGCCCAGGTGCAGACCGGCTGCCAGGGTGATGCCGTCGATGCCGGCATCCAGCGCCGCGTGCATGCGCACCTTCAGCGTTTCCTTCGGCGCGTTCATGGTCAGCTTTTCCATGCAGTTGATGAAAATCAGACCATTACCCTGCTTGGCATCCATCGCGCTGCGCACGTGCATGCGAGTGGCGTCGGCCAGCTCCTGCAGGTCGAACTTCACCACCGACTTGTCGGTGTTCTCGACGTTGAACTTGTACTGTTTGAGCTTGTTCTTGACGTACTTGGTATTGAAGCGGCGGTCGGCCACGGTGGGCACCATCGCATCCGAGATATGGCCGATACCACCGAGACGGGCCACTTCCAGCGCCAGCGAGGCAGTGGAAATATCCACGCCCATACCGCCCTGCATGATCGGCACCAGCTCGTGCTCGCCCAGGCGCAGGCGGAAATCATCAACACATTTCATTTCTAACTACACTCTCCGTAGGACTGGGCGGCATTATACGGCAAAGCGTCCGCCATAGAGTTTTTACTCACTTAAGAGCAGGTATAAACGATGCGCACAGCCCGCCGCTATTCATATAGCGCGGTGTCGCCGGCCACTCCCGGAAACGCCACCATGCCGCCAAAACGCATGCCAAGCGACTCCAGCACCCGCGCCGAAGCGCTGTTGGCCGGGTCGATGTAGGCCACCACTCGGTCCAGTTGCAGCACATCGCGACCATGCGCCAGGCAGGCCTGTGCTGCTTCGCGGGCATAGCCCTGGCCACGGGCATGCTGCAACAGCGCATAGCCAAGATCGACATGCGGCATGTTGTCGCGGCGAATCAGGCCGCACATGCCCAGTGCCAGACCGTCTTCCAGCCGTTCGACACACCACAGTCCGTGTCCGTGGCGGGCATAGCTGGCCAGTGGCCCCTCGCTCAGATAGGCGCGTGCCTGCGCCACGCTACGCACGCCACGATCAGTCACGAAGCGGATGAAGTCTGGATCATTCAACACCCCCAGCACCACGGCGGTATCGTCCAGGGTGAATTCGCGCAGGATCAAGCGCGAAGTACGGATGGGCTGCATGGCGACTCCTTGATCTGCCGGGCACCTCGAAAAACGCCAGCGTTGGTTGCGATATCGCACTACCTGCAAAAAAGCCTTCCTGCATGGCAAACCGAAGCTGCGCGTCTGCGTTGTCGGCACCTCGTCTGAACAGGAAATCCGGCTTTTTCGAAGTGCCCTACTCCCTCTGGGCGGGTGACAAGCCTGCCACTTGCTGGCAAGGTACCGCCACCGATACGCGGGGCAGCCGCAAGGTAACAGGAATGCCGACCCAGGGCAAAATCCAGCGGCAAGTTCGCTGATTTCCCTGCCGGCACTGTTGATTTTGCCGCCCACGCCCATATCTGGCTTGCTGGCGCCTTTTTGCTTGCATCTCCATTCGCAAGACACAACCCTTTATCTCACAGGAAACTTTCATGACCATTACCGTCAACGGTGTCGAAATTACCGAAGCCATGGTGCAAGCCGAGCTGCCGAACCACGAAGACACCCCGTCCCCGCGCGAAGCTGCCACCCAGCAGCTGATCCTGCATCGCCTGTTGCTGGAAGCCGCGCGTGCCGCCGGCTTTGACAATGCCAACGAAGGCGAAGCCATCGGCGCCCTGCTGGACAAGGAACTGCAATTCGCCCCGGTGGACGATGCCGCCTGCGAGGCCTACTACACTGCCCACCCGGAATACTTCCGCCAGGGCGACAGCGCGGCTGCCAGCCACATCCTGTTCAAGACCGAAGCTGCTGACGAGCTGGCCAAATCGCTGACCCGCGCCAAGGCCGAAGGCGTACTGGCCGATGTACAGGCCAACCCGGCACGCTTTGCCGACCTGGCTCGCGAACACTCCTCCTGCCCGTCCAGCCAGCAAGGCGGCGCGCTGGGCCAGTTCGGCCGCGGCCAGATGGTGCCGGAGTTCGAGCAGGCGGTATTCAGCACCGCCGCAGGCAACATCACCCCGAACCTGGTGGAAACCCAGTTCGGCTACCACATCATTCAGGTGACCGAGCGCAGCGAAGGCGGCCAGATCAGCCTGGATGACGTCAAGCCGCGTCTGCAGCAATACCTGAACGAAATGGCTGCCCGTCAGGCCATGCACGAGTACCTGAGCAAGCTGGTTCAGGCTGCCGATATCCAGGGTTTCAAGATGCAGTAATGCACACCGGCCCTTGCGCACCGCGCGGGGCTGCTGTCGCCATCAACAACGGCCGGGCTTCCGGCCGTTGTTGTCTCTACCGAATTTACATACTGCAAATTTACATTCAGAAACATTTCGCCGCCCGGCACGCTTCCGACTAGACTTAGCACTATCCGTTCCAAGCCGGGGCAAGACCGATGCTGATGTATCCGTTTTTCAAGCTGATGGCCGACAAGAAGGCCAGCGACCTGTTTTTCACTGCCGACATGGCGCCGCAGATCAAGATCGAAGGCACCATCATGCCGGTCAACGACAAGGCCTTTACCGGCGAACACGTCAAACGGCTGGCCTACAGCCTGATGAACGAGGAAGAAATCACCGAGTTCGAAACCACGCTGGAGATGAACTTCGGCCGCCAGGTGGAAGACCTCGGCAACTTCCGGGTGAACATCTTTCGCCAGCGCGGTGATGTCGCCATCGTGATCCGCTTCATCGCGCCGGTGATTCCCAGCCTGGAGGGCCTCAACCTGCCCACCAGCCTGCAGGAACTGGTACACCTCAAGCGTGGCCTGGTGTTCGTGGTAGGCTCCACCGGCTCCGGCAAGAGCACTACCGTGGCGGCCATGCTGGACCACCGCAACCGCAGTATCAGCGGCCATATCCTGACGGTGGAAGACCCGATCGAATTTGTGTTCCAGCACAAGAAAAGCATCGTCAACCAGCGCGAAATCGGCATCGACACCCTGAGCTACAGCAATGCGCTGAAAAACGCCATGCGCGAGGCGCCGGATGTGCTGATGATCGGCGAGATCCGCGATGCGGAAACCCTTACCCACGCCATCAACTACGCGCAGTCCGGCCACCTGTGCATCTCCACCCTGCACGGCAACAACAGTTATCACACGCTGAACCGCATCATCAGTTTCTTCCCGCTGGAAAACCGCAACGCGCTGCTGATGGATCTGGCGGAAACGCTGAAGGCAGTGCTGTCGCAGCGTCTGGTGCCCACCGTGGACGGCAAGCGCCGCCCGGCGATGGAGCTGCTGATCAACTCGCCGCACATTGCCGAACTGATCCGCAACGGCGAAATCGGCAAGATCAAGGAGGCGATCGAGGCCAGCATGAGCGATGGCTCGCAGACCTTCGAGCAATCGCTGTTCCGCCTGTACAAGGCCGGCCACATCAGCCTGGACACCGCCATGCAGTACGCCGACTCGCCCACCAACCTGTACTGGCTGATCAACCACGAAAGCGGCGGCACCGCCAGCAACGACGAAGGTGCCAGCTTTTCCGGCTTCACCCTGCAGCACTGAGCAAGCTGCGGCCAACCCTTGGCCGCAGCGCTGCCGATTGCAGCCATCAGCAGCTTTCGCCACAATGGCCGCCAGTTACCGCCACGGCGCCCGTCTGGCGCCGGCCATAGACAGCAATAGGCACCACACACCCATGATTACCCTGTACGGCATTCCCAATTGCGACACGGTCAAGAAAGCCCGCCTGTGGCTGACCGCCAATGATCTGGATTTCCAGTTCCACGACTTCAAGAAACAGGGCGTAGACGCCGCGCTGCTGCAGCGCTGGATCGCCGACATCGGCCTCGACAAGCTGATCAACCGCGCCGGCACCACCTGGCGTGCGCTCAGCGATGCGGAAAAAGCCCAGGCGGCCAGCGCCGAGAGCGCCATTGCCCTGCTGCAGGTCAAACCGTCCATCATCAAGCGCCCGGTGCTGGACCATGCCGGCAAGCTGAGCGTGGGCTTCAAGGCAGAGATCTGGCAGGAGGCCTTCGGCAAATGAGCACGACACTGCAACTGACCCAGGACCTGATGCAGCTGGACTCCATCACCCCGCGTGACGAGGGTTGCCAGGAGTTGATGATCGCCCGCCTGGAAGACATGGGCTTCACCATCGAGCGCATGCCGTTTGGCGACGTGAGCAACTTCTGGGCGCATCGCGGCCACAGCGGCCCGCTGCTGTGCTTTGCCGGCCATACCGACGTGGTGCCCACCGGCCCAGTGGAACAGTGGCAGAGCCACCCGTTCCACCCCACCATCCGCAACGGCCACCTGTTCGGCCGCGGCGCCGCCGACATGAAAGCCTCGCTGGCCGCCTTCATCACTGCCACCGAGCGCTTCGTGGCCGCCAAACCGGAGCACGACGGCATCATCGCCTTCCTGATCACCTCGGACGAGGAAGGCGTGGCCACCGACGGCACCGTGCGCGTGGTGGATGCACTGGAGGCGCGCGGCCAACATATCGACTACTGCATCGTGGGCGAGCCGACCTCGGACCAGGTCTTCGGCGACACCATCAAGAACGGCCGCCGCGGCTCACTGTCCGGCCACCTGGTGGTGCATGGCATCCAGGGCCACATCGCCTACCCTCACCTGGCGAAGAACCCCATTCACCTGGCGGCACCGGCACTGGCCGAGCTGGCCGCCGAGGTATGGGACCATGGCAACGACTACTTCCCGCCCACCAGCTGGCAGATCTCCAACATCCACGCCGGCACCGGCGCGGTGAACGTGATTCCCGGCCACTGTGACATCAAGTTCAACTTCCGCTTCTCCACCGAACATACGGCGGAAACGCTGAAGGATCGCGTGCACCAGATCCTGGACAGCCACGGCCTGGCCTACGAGCTGCACTGGGCGCTGTCCGGCAACCCGTTCATCACCCAGCCCGGACGCCTCACCGATGCCATCAGCAGCGCCATTCACGAAGTAGTCGGCGTGACAACCCAGCTGTCCACCACCGGCGGCACCTCCGATGGCCGCTTCATCAAGCGCATCGCCCGTGAACTGGTGGAGTTCGGCCCGATCAACGCCAGCATCCACAAGCTGAACGAATGCGTGAGCGTGGACGACATCGAGCCGCTGTCGCAGGTGTACGAGAAGACGCTGCACAAGCTGCTGGGATAAGGTCGCCTAGCCGTTTCCCGGATGCGCCTGCGGCTTATCCGGGCTACCAACTACATTGGCGGATCGCCCTACCTGCCGGCACAAAAAACCGCACGACACCGTGCGGTTTTTTTTTGGCTATGTCCCAATTACGAGTTGGTAACTAAGCTGAAGCAAGCACCTCACCAGGAGCGCGATGATGGATACCCAATCCTTTCAACGTCTGCTTGCCCAGCTCGA
>NZ_JBHRYH010000041.1:0-53365 GCF_042648905.1 Vogesella amnigena
ACCGATGATCTGTTCTTCTGTGAAACGTTTCTTCATGTCCAATCTCCGTGTCATGGTGGATTGGACTCTAAAGTCACGTGCTACTCAATACCGGGGGGACGTCGATGCCCTAGAATGGCCGCAGTCGGTAATGGCAGGCCCTTGTGGTGCCTGCGCGGGAAGCGAGCAAATGGACCTCAAGCAGATCGAGTATTTCGTCAAGGTAGCGGAGCTGGGCAGCTTTACTCGTGCCGCCATTGTGCTGGACATTGCGCAGCCGGCGCTGAGCCGGCAGATCCGCCAGCTTGAGGTGGAGCTGCGTCAGACGCTGCTGCTGCGCAATGGACGCGGGGTGACACTGACCGAAGCCGGCAAGCTGCTGCTGGAGCATGGCCGTGGTGTGCTGCACCAGGTGGAGCGCACGCGCGAGGAGCTGGGGCGCGTGCGTGGCGCACTGGCTGGCAAGGTGGCGCTGGGCTTGCCGCCCAGCCTGTCGCGGGTGCTGTCGGTACCGCTGTCGCGTGCTTTCCGTAGCAGGCTGCCGGATGCCTCGCTGGCGATACGCGAAGGCTTGTCGGCCAATATGCTGGAAGCGCTGCGTAACGGCCGGCTGGATATCGCATTGCTGTATAACCCGGTGCCGTCGGCGGATATCGATATCCTGCCGCTGTGCGACGAGCAACTGTATCTGGTGGAGCTGGCCGGTGATGATGCCACCGACGGGCCGCTGCCGCTGGTCGGCCTGGCAGCACGGCCGCTGGTGATTCCCTCGCAGCCACACGCCATTCGCATGCTGGTGGAGTCGGAACTGGGCGCGCGTGGCCTGCGGCCAACAGTGGCGCTGGAGATAGACAGCGTGCCGGCGATTCTGGAGCTGGTGGCAGACGGCGCCGGTAGCGCGGTGCTGTCGCGGCTGGCGGTTTCCAGCAGTGACAAGGCCGGCAAGCTGCGACTGCGGCAGATTGGCGAGCCGGGGCTGAAGAGCCGGCTGGCGCTGGCGGTCAGCTCGCACCGGCCCAGTACGCTCACCCAGCAGGCGATGCAGGACATGCTGCGCGAGATGGTGCCGGCTATCGTGGCAGGGCAGCCTTTGCCGGGCAGGAGCTGAGCTGCAAGATATATCAAACTGATATATCTATTAGTTAGCTATCCATATTTTTCAGCATGGCGGGCAGGTGGATACTGCAGCCATGCAGACACCAATTCCTACCCTGTTCATGCGCGGCGGCACGTCGCGCGGGCCGTTCTTCAAGGCAGCCGATCTGCCGGCCGACGAGGCACTGCGCAACCGCGTGCTGCTGGCGGTGATGGGCTCGCCCGACCGTCGCCAGATCGACGGCCTGGGTGGCGCTAACCCGCTCACCAGCAAGGTGGGTATCGTTGACCTGGGCAGCCAGCCGGGCATCGACCTGACCTTCCTGTTTGCGCAGGTAACGCCGGACAAGGACACCGTCGATACCACCCCCAACTGCGGCAACATGCTGGCGGCGGTAGTGCCGTTCGCGCTGGAAACCGGCATGGTGCAGCCGCAGGGCGAAACCAGCACCTTCCGCGTGCTGACACTGAATACCGGCATGGCCTGCGACGTGACCGTGCAAACCCCGGGCGGTCGCGTGCGCTACGACGGCGATGCGCGCATCGACGGCGTGCCGGGCACCTCGGCGCCGATCACCATCAACTTCCTGGATACCGCCGGCTCGGTGTGTTCCGGCCTGCTGCCCACCGGCCAGGTGCGTGACACCGTCAGCGTGGACGGTATCGGCCAGATCGACGTCACCTGCATCGACAACGGCATGCCGCTGGTGATGCTGCGTGCAGCCGATGTTGGCCGCAGCGGCTACGAAACCGTGGCCGAGATGAATGCCGATACCGAGCTCAAGACCCGGCTGGAAGCGTTGCGCCTGGTGTGCGGCCAGCTGATGGGCCTGGGCGACGTGAGCACGAAAACCTATCCCAAGATGACGCTGATCGCGCCGCCGCGCGCGCCCGGCGCCAGCCTGACTACCCGCAGCTTCATCCCCCACGTTTGCCATGACGCCATCGGCGTGCTGGCGGCTGTCACCGTGGCTACCGCCTGCGTGCTGGAAGGTGCCGTTACCGCTGGCATCGCCAGCGTGGCCGGCGGCCAGCGCAAGGTGGTGTCGGTGGAGCACCCCACCGGCGAGTTCTCGGTGGAGCTGGAAACCGATGCGGCCAACCCGCAGAACGTTACCCGCGCTGCCCTGCTGCGTACCGCGCGGCTGATCATGCGCGGCGAGGTGATGGTGCCGGCCGCGGTATGGGATGGCAATAAATAGCCGTACCCCCGAACACACACAACGCCCGCGCGGCGCCGCTGCGAAAAACAGAGAGCGACAGCGACCCGTGCCACCCTGTACAGGGCAGGGCAACAGGCTTCACCCCAGGTGCCATAGAGCGCCGCTACTACAAACAACACAACAACGTTGGAGAAGTTCATGTCACAGCAATCCGTCGACGTGCAGGCGTTCATCGACCGGCACCCGTTTTCCCCGTTCCAGTGGTTCGTGTTTGCGCTGTGCTTCTGCATCGTGCTGCTGGATGGTTTCGATACCGCCGCCATCGGCTACGTGGCGCCCTCGCTGCTGAAGGAGTGGGGCCTTACCAAGCCGGCACTGGGCCCGGTGCTTAGCGCTGCGCTGTTCGGCCTGGCGGCCGGCGCGCTGTCCGCCGGCCCGCTGGCCGACCGCTTCGGCCGCAAGAAGGTACTGGTGGCTTCGGTATTCGTGCTTGGCCTGTTCACCTTGCTGTCGTCGCAGGCGGCCAACCTGGAGCAGCTTACCGTGCTGCGTTTCATCACCGGGGTGGGGCTGGGGGCTGCCATGCCCAATGCGGTCACGCTGATGAGCGAGTTCTGCCCGAGTTCGCGTCGCGCGCTGCTGACCAATGCCATGTTCTGCGGCTTTCCGCTGGGTGCGGCGCTGGGCGGTTTCCTGGCGGCGTGGATGATTCCGCACTGGGGCTGGCGCAGCGTGTTCGAACTGGGGGGCATCGTGCCGCTGCTGATGGTGCTGCTGCTGGTGCTGGTATTGCCGGAGTCGGTGCGTTACATGGTGGCCAGGAGCCAGCCGCGCGAGCGCATTGCCGCCGCCCTGGCACGCATCCACATTTCCGCCCGTGACATTGCTGCCTTCCACCAGAGCGAAACCCGCCAGGCGGTAGCCGGCAAGCAGGGTCTGGGCGTGGTGCTGTCGCCGGCCTACCGTACCGGCTCGCTGATGCTGTGGCTGGCCTACTTCATGGGCCTGGTGATCTTCTACGGTGTCATCAACTGGATGCCGGTGCTGTTCAAGGAAAGCGGAATCGACCCGAAAGTGGCGATGCAGATTTCCGCGCTGTTCCCGCTGGGTGGCATTGGCGCCGTGTTCTGCGGCTGGTTGATGGATCGCTTCAACGCTGACCGCATCATCGCCATCGGCTTTGCGCTGACCGCGCTTTCCATTTACGCCATCGGCCAGTCGGTGGGCGATGTCGGCCTGCTGATGGTGGTGGTGTTCGTTGCTGGCACGGTGATGAACACCGCACAGTCCTCGCTGCCGGCCTTGGCCGCAGCGTTCTACCCGACACAGGGCCGCGCCACCGGGGTGTCGTGGATGCTGGGCATCGGCCGCTTTGGCGGCATTGCCGGCTCCTTCCTGGTGGCCGAGCTCACCCGCCGCCAGCTTGGTTTCGACCAGGTGTTCCTGGTGCTGGCCATCCCGGGCCTGATTGCCGCCGTGGCGCTGTTCGTCAAGCAGCGCGCGCATCCGGAGAGTAATAGCAAGCCGGTGGCTTCCGCCACGCTGGGGCACTAATCGCCGCTAACAACACCCCTGATCCTGCGTTGCGCCTCCTTGCCGTACTACTTGTACTGTCTGCGTCGGCGCGCCTTGGCTCAGGTGCTCTGCGAGGTGTTGCTAGCAGCGCTACCCAGCAATTGAAGAAGTATCGCGCCGCGGGGCCGGCCACCAGCCGCCCGCTGTAACCGACCGTACCGGTCCCGCCTGTTTCAGGAGTAAAAGCATGATCATCGACATTCACGGCCACTACACCACCGCGCCCAAGGCGCTGGAAGACTGGCGCAAACGCCAGGTGGACAACCTGGCCACCCCGGAGCTGGGCCCCAAGGTGTCCGAGCTGAAGATCAGCGATGACGAGCTGATTGATACCATCGAAAGCAACCAGCTGCGGCTGATGAAGGAACGCGGCGCCGATCTGACCATCTTCAGCCCGCGTGCCAGCTTCATGGCGCACCACATCGGCGACTTCAACACTTCGTCCACCTGGGCGGCGATCTGCAACGAGCTGTGCTACCGCGTGGCGCAGCTGTTCCCGGACAACTTCATCGGCGCCGCCATGCTGCCGCAGAGCCCGGGCGTTGACCCGGCCAGCTGCATCCCGGAGCTGGAAAAGTGCGTCAACGATTACGGCTTCGTCGGCATCAACCTCAACCCGGACCCGTCCGGCGGCCACTGGACCAGCCCGCCGCTGTCCGACAAGCAGTGGTACCCGATCTACGAAAAGATGGTGGAGTACGACATCCCGGCGATGATCCACGTGTCCACCAGCTGCAACTGCGCGTTCCACACCACCGGCGCGCACTACCTGAACGCCGACACCACCGCCTTCATGCAGTGCCTGACCTCGGACCTGTTCAAGGACTTCCCGACGCTGAAGTTTGTGATTCCGCACGGCGGCGGCGCGGTGCCCTACCACTGGGGCCGCTTCCGTGGCCTGGCGCAGGAGCTGAAAAAGCCGCTGCTCAAGGATCACCTGCTGAACAACATCTTCTTTGACACCTGCGTTTACCACCAGCCGGGCATCGACCTGCTGACGAAGGTGATTCCGGTGCAGAACGTGCTGTTCGCCTCCGAGATGATCGGCGCCGTGCGCGGCATCGATCCGGAAACCGGCCACTACTACGACGACACCAAGCGCTACATCGAGGCGGCCAACCTGACTGCAGACGAGCGCCACCAGATCTACGAAGGCAACGCCCGCCGCGTGTATTCGCGACTCGACGCAGCACTCAAGGCCAAGGGCAAGTAAGGAAACCGACATGACACAAGCCATGAATCAACTGGGAGTGGTAAAGCGCCATATCGAGCGCGCCGATCCGGCCGCCGTCGCCAAGCTGGCGCAGTTCGGCGTTGCCACCATTCACGAAGCCATGGGCCGCGTCGGCCTGATGAAGCCGTACATGCGCCCGGTTTATCGTGGCGCCAAGATCTGCGGCACTGCCGTTACCGTGCTGCTGCAGCCGGGCGACAACTGGATGATGCACGTGGCTGCCGAGCAGCTGCAGCCTGGCGATGTGGCGGTAGCCGCCTGCACCACCGACAACGAAGACGGCTTCTTCGGCGACCTGCTGGCCACCAGCTTCCAGGCACGCGGTGCCAGGGGGCTGATCATCGACGGCGGCGTGCGTGACGTGGAAGAGCTGGAAAAGATGGGCTTCCCGGTATTCAGCCGCGCCATCAACGCCAAGGGCACCATCAAGGCCACGCTGGGTTCGGTGAACATCCCGGTGATCTGCGCCGGCGCGCTGGTGAACCCGGGCGATGTGGTGATTGCCGACGTGGACGGCGTGGTGGTGGTACCGGCGGCGATTGCGCAGCAGGTGGCCGATGCGGCAGAGAAGCGCGAGAGCTTCGAAGGCGAGAAACGCGCCAAGCTGGCTGCCGGCGTGCTGGGCCTGGACATGTACCAGATGCGCGAGCCGCTGGAAAAGGCCGGTCTGCGTTACATCGACTGAAGCGGCGCCATGCCGCAAGGTTGGCCGCATGCGGCCAACCATAAGTAAGGATCGCATCATGCAATTTCAGAAAACCCCGGGCTGGCTGGACTGGTATCAGGGCCCCAGCCAACCCAGGTTCAAACTGCCGGCCGGCGCGGTGGATGCCCACTGCCACGTGTTCGGCCCCGGCGAGGAATTCCCCTACGCGCCGGAACGCAAGTACACCCCGTGCGATGCCAGCAAGCAGCAGCTGTTTGCCTTGCGCGACCAGCTGGGCTTTGCCCGCAACGTGATCGTGCAGGCCACCTGCCACGGTGCCGACAACCGCGCGCTGGTGGATGCGCTGCTGCACTCCGATGGCAAGGCACGTGGCGTGGCCACCGTGCGCCGCGATGTCAGCGACGAGGCGCTGCAGGCCATGCACGCTGCCGGCGTGCGCGGCGTGCGCTTCAACTTCGTCAAGCGGCTGGTGGACTTCACCCCCAAGGATGAGCTGATGGAGATCGCCGGCCGTATCGCCAAGCTGGGCTGGCACGTGGTGATCTACTTTGAAGCTGTGGACCTGCCCCAGCTGTGGGACTTCTTCAGCGGCCTGCCCACCACTGTAGTGGTGGACCACATGGGCCGCCCGGATGTCAGCAAGCCGGTGGACGGCCCGGAGTTTGAACTGTTCCTCAAGTTCATGCGCGACAACCCGAATGTGTGGAGCAAGGTAAGCTGCCCGGAACGGTTGTCGCTCAGCGGCCCCAAGGCGCTGGATGGCGAGCAGGCGGCCTATCGTGATGTGGTGCCGTTTGCGCGCCGCGTGGTGGAGGAGTTTCCGGATCGCGTGCTGTGGGGCACCGACTGGCCGCACCCCAACCTGAAGGACCATATGCCGGACGATGGCCTGCTGGTGGATTTCATCCCCCATATCGCCCCCACGGCCGAGCTGCAGCAGAAGCTGCTGGTGGACAACCCGATGCGCCTGTACTGGCCGGAACAAGTGAAGGGCTGAGCGATGTCGCTGCAAAAACCGTACAAGGACATTCCCGGTACCGTGATTTTCGATGCCGACCAGTCGCGTCTGGGCTACTGGCTGAACCAGTTCTGCATGTCGCTGATGAAGGCGAACAACCGCGCCCGCTTCAAGGCCGACGAGCGCGCCTACCTGGACGAGTGGGCAATGAGCGAGGAGCAGAAGCAGGCGGTGCTGGATCGCGACCTGAACCGCTGCATCGCGCTGGGCGGCAATATCTACTTCCTGGCCAAGATCGGCGCCACCGACGGCAAGAGCTTCCAGCAGATGGCCGGCAGCATGACCGGCATGACGGAAGAGGAATACCGCGACATGATGCTGGCCGGCGGCCGCTCCGCCGAGGGCAACCGCTACCTGGGCGAGGACGGCGATGCACAGCCGCAGCACCAGCCGCAGGGCAAGGCCGGGCAGGCAAACACTGGAGACAAGCACTGATGGCACGCATTACCGCATCCGTTTACACCTCGCACGTGCCGGCCATCGGCGCCGCGCTGGACCTGGGCAAGGCGCAGGAGCCGTACTGGCAGCCGGTATTTGCCGGTTACGACTACGGCAAACAGTGGATCAAGGAACAGAAGCCGGACGTGATCTTCCTGGTCTACAACGACCACGCCACCGCCTTCAGCCTGGACTGCATTCCCACCTTCGCCATTGGCACCGCCGCCGAATTCCAGCCGGCCGATGAAGGCTGGGGCCCGCGCCCGGTACCGGTGGTGAAAGGCCACCCGGAGTTGGCCGCACACATCGCGCAAAGCGTGATTCAGGACGACTTCGACCTCACTATCGTCAACAAGATGGACGTGGACCACGGCCTCACCGTGCCGCTGTCGCTGATGTTCGGCGAGCAGCACCCGCAGCAGGGCGCCTGGCCGTGCGCGGTGATTCCGTTCGCGGTGAACGTGGTGCAGTACCCGGTGCCGTCCGGCCGCCGCTGCTTCCAGCTGGGGCAGGCCATCCGCCGTGCGGTGGAGTCGTTCGACCGCGATCTGAACGTGCAGATCTGGGGTACCGGCGGCATGAGCCACCAGCTGCAGGGCCCGCGTGCCGGCCTGATCAACCGCGAGTGGGACAACGCCTTTCTCGACCGCCTGATCGCCGACCCGGCCGAGCTGGCGCAGCTGCCGCACATCGACTACGTGCGCGAAGCCGGCTCCGAGGGCATCGAGCTGGTGATGTGGCTGATCGCGCGCGGGGCAATGGATGATGTTGCGCAGGGCGCAGGGGCCGACGTCGCCGGTGGCCCGGCGCCCGTAGTGAAGCAGCGCTTCTACCATGTGCCGGCGTCCAACACCGCCGTAGGCCACCTGATTCTGGAAAACCCGCGCTGAGGCAAGGCCTCGCGCAGCAGGAGACAATTCATGAGCAAAACCATCAAGGTTGCGCTGGCTGGCGCCGGCGCCTTCGGCATCAAGCATCTGGATGCCATCAAGAACATCGATAACGTGGAAGTGGTATCGCTGGTTGGCCGCCGCTTTGACGCCACCAAGGAAGTGGCTGACAAGTACGGCATCGCCCACGTGGCCACCGATCTGGCCGAGTCGCTGGCGCTGCCGGAAGTGGACGCGGTGATCCTGTGCACCCCCACCCAGGTGCACGCCGAGCAGGCCATGCAGTGCCTGCGGGCCGGCAAGCACGTGCAGGTGGAGATTCCGCTGGCCGACAGCCTGGCCGATGCCGAGGCGGTGGTAGCGCTGCAGCAGCAGACCGGCCTGGTGGCCATGGTGGGCCATACCCGCCGCTTCAACCCCAGCCACCAGTACGTGCACCGCAAGGTGCAGGCCGGCGAATTCAACATCCAGCAGATGGATGTGCAGACCTACTTCTTCCGCCGTACCAATATGAACGCGCTGGGCCAGGCACGCAGCTGGACCGACCACCTGCTGTGGCACCATGCCGCCCACACCGTGGACCTGTTCGCCTACCAGGCCGGCAGCCCCATCGTGCAGGCCAATGCCATCCAGGGCCCGATCCACCCGGAACTGGGCATCGCCATGGACATGTCGATCCAGCTGAAGGCGGCCAACGGCGCCATCTGCACCCTGAGCCTGTCGTTCAACAACGACGGCCCGCTGGGGACGTTCTTCCGCTACATCGGCGATTCCGCCACCTACATCGCCCGCTACGACGAGCTGTACAACGGCAAGGAAGAGCAGATCGATGTATCGAAAGTGGATGTGTCGATGAACGGCATCGAGCTGCAGGACCGCGAATTCTTCGCCGCCATCCGCGAAGGCCGTGAGCCGAACGCGTCGGTAGCCAAGGTGCTGCCGTGCTACCAGGTGCTGGCCAAGCTGGAACAGCAGCTGAACGCCAGCCTGTAAGGAGTTTGCCCATGCAACAGCGACAACTCGGCCCGTTCACCGTCTCGGCCATCGGCCTGGGCTGCATGAACCTTAGCCACGCCTACGGCACGCCGCCGGCGCCGGAGCAGGCCGAGGCGCTGTTGCTGGCTGCCTTGGACGCCGGCATCACCCTGTTTGATACCGCCGCGCTGTATGGCTTTGGCGCCAACGAGGAGCTGGTTGGCCGCGTGCTGGCACCGCACCGCAGCCGCTTCACCCTGGCCAGCAAGTGCGGCATGACCGGGGTACCCTCTGAAAACGGGCCTAAAAGGGTGATCGACGGCCGCCCGGCCACGCTCAAGAGCACCTGCGAACAGGCGCTGCGCCGGTTGCGCACCGAGGTCATCGACCTCTACTACCTGCACCGCTGGGACAAGCAGGTGCCGATCGAGGATAGTGTGGGCGCGCTGGCCGAACTGGTGCGCGAAGGCAAGATCCACAGCATCGGCCTGTCCGAGGTGTCCGCCGACACCCTGCGCCGCGCGCACGCGGTGCACCCGATCGCCGCGCTGCAGACCGAGTATTCGCTGTGGACGCGCAATGCGGAAATCGCCGTGCTGCAGGCCTGTCGTGAACTGGGGGTGGCATTTGTCGCCTTCAGCCCGCTGGGGCGTGGCTTCCTGGCCGATGGCCTGCCGGACCTGGCTACGCTGGCGGCGCTGGACGGCAAGGACATCCGCCGCGCCATGCCGCGCTTCAGCAGCGACAACCATACGGCCAACCTGGCGCTGCTGTCCGAGTTCCGCGCCATTGCCGCCGAGGCCGGCTGCTCCCCGGCGCAGCTGGCACTGGCCTGGTTGCTGACGCGTGGCGAGCATGTGATCCCGATTCCTGGCACCACCAGCATCGCCCACCTGCTGGAAAACGTAGCCGCCGCCGGCATCCAGCCCGGCGTGGATACGCTGCAGCGGCTGGAAGTGCTGTTCGCCCGTGGCGCGGTGGCCGGTGCGCGTTACAACGCCGCCACCCAGGCCGAGATCGACACCGAGGAATTTGCCGGCTGACCGGCCCGTTGTTTTGCTCTGCCTCGCCCGCCATCGGCGGGCTTTTTTACGCCTGCTGGCTATCCGCCAGCACCTCGGCCACCACCTGCTCCAGCTCGCCGCGCAGCCAGCTGTGTGCCGGGTCGTGGCGATGCTTCAGGTGCCAGATCATGTACATCGGCATGCGGCCAACCCTGGCCGGCAGCGCGCAGTGGCCAAAGCCCTGCATCAGGCCGCGCGCCAGCAGGCCGGGCAGGGTGGCCAGCATGTCGCTGCCCTGCAGAAAGGCCGGGATGCCGGCAAACGATGGCACCGTTACCGCAAAGCGCCGCTCCACACCGCGCGCCGCCAGCTGCTGGTCCACGTCCAGCGGACGGCGCGGGCTGTACAGCACGCTGACGTGCTCTGCCGCCTGGTAATCAGCCAGCCGCAGCGGCGCCGTGCGCACGGCAGCATCGTAGAACACCCGGTAGTCATCCTCGAACAGCCGCTTGTGCAGGATGTCGCTGGCGTCCGGCGGGCGCGGCGAGATCACCAGCTGGCAATCGCCCTCGCGCAACATCTCGGCACGCGGCACGTCGGACGGCAGCACCCGCAGCCGCACCCCCGGCGCCTGCCGGCGCAGCCGCTGCAGCAGCGGTGGCAGCAGCAGATCGCGCTGGAAATCGTTGGCCGCAATGCTGAAGGTGGTATGCAGCGTGGCGGGGTGGAATTCGTCGCCAGCGGCAAAGCGGCGCATGTCGTCCAGCAGCAGCCGCGCATGCAGCGCCAGCGCTTCGGCGCGCGCGGTGGGTACGATGCCGCGGCCGCACTTCACGAACAGCGGGTCGCCGGTGATCTGCCGCAGCTTGCCCAGCAGGTGCGATACCGCCGACTGCGTTACCCCCAGCCGCTGCGCCGCGCCGGTAATCGATTGCGCGTCGAGAATGGCCAGCAGCAGCTGCAGCAGCTTGCCGTCGAGGTGCGAATAATCGAAATCGCTCATGGGTGCTATCAAAGTCCCTGTGTTTATCCGGGTTATTGCTTTGCGGATACTACACATCACACCAAGTGGTAACAAGGAGAAACACCGTGACGCAAGCCAGCAGCTTCAACGTGCCGGGCACCTATCTGTTCGATGGGGACATGGCAATGAAGGGCTACGCCCTCAACAAGATGTGCTTTTCATTCAACAGCGCGGCCAACCGCCAGGCATTTGTCGCCGACGAGGCCGCCTACTGTCGCCAGTTCGGGCTGAACGAGCAGCAGACCCGCGTCATCCGCGAACGCGATGTGCTGGGCCTGCTGGCCGCCGGTGGCAATGTCTACTACCTGGCCAAGTTCGCCGGCATCCTCGGGCTGGACGTGCAGGACCTGGGTGCCGCGCAGACCGGCATGAGCAAGGATGCGTTCAAACAGATGTTGCTGGAGGCAGGGAAATAATCATGGCCAAGATCGTAGGCGGCATTACCACTTCGCACGTACCGGCCATCGGCCGTGCCATCGCTCAGAACCTGCAGCAGGACGGTTACTGGAAACCCTTCTTTGACGGCTTTGCCCCGGTGCAGCAGTGGCTGGACGAGGTGAGGCCGGACGTGGCGGTAGTGATCTACAACGACCACGGGCTGAATTTCTTCCTCGACAAGATGCCCACCTTCGCCGTGGGCGCGGCGGCGCAGTACTGCAATGCCGACGAAGGCTGGGGCATTCCCACCCTGCCGCCGTTTGCCGGCGATGCCGCGCTGTCGTGGCAGCTCATCAACAGCCTGGTGGCCGACGAGTTCGACATCACCAGCTGCCAGGAAATGCTGGTGGACCATGCCTTCTCGCTGCCGATGAAGCTGCTGTGGCCGCAGCATGACAGCCCGCCAGTACGCACCGTGCCGGTGTGCATCAACACCGTGCAGTACCCGCTGCCGTCGGCACGCCGCTGCTACAAGCTGGGCGAGGCCATCGGCCGCGCCATTGGCGGCTGGCCGGACGAGCTGAAGGTAGTGATCATCGGCACCGGCGGCCTGTCGCATCAGCTGGATGGCGAGCGCGCCGGCTTCATCAATAAGGAATTCGACCTGCGCTTCATGGACAGCCTTGCGGCCAACCCGCAGTGGGCAACGCAGTACAGCGTGGAACAGCTGGTGGAATTCACCGGCACCCAGGGCGTGGAGCTGCTGATGTGGCTGGCCACCCGCGCCGCGCTGCCGGGCCAGGTGCGCGAGCTGCATCGCAACTACCATATTCCGATCTCCAACACCGCGGCCGGGCTGATGCTGTTCGATAACTGCTGAGTCGGGGAGGCCTTGCGGCCAACGCCGGGCAGGAACTTGGTAGCCCGGATAAGCCGCAGGCGCACCTGGGGGCGTGAGGGCATGCGATTCCCCGGATGCGCTGCGCTTATCCGGGCTACGCGCTACCACATCCCGATCTCCAACACCGCGGCCGGGCTGATGCTGTTCGATAACTGCTGAGTCGGGGAGGCCTTGCGGCCAACGCCGGGCAGGAACTGGTAGCCCGGATAAGCCGCAGGCGCACCCGGGGTTGTGAAGGTATGCGATTCCCCGGATGCGCTGCGCTTATCCGGGCTACGGTAGCGACATTGCAGGCCGGTAGGGCGGAAGCCCCGGCTTGCCGGGGCGTTCCGCCATGCAAGGTTGGCCGCAAGCCGGCGGAACGCCCTGGCGGGCTTCCGCCCTACATGGGCGCGGGGAACGCGGAAAGGGAAAGCTTATTCCACCTCGTCGAATGGCAGGCCGACGTAGTTCTCGGCAATGGTCTTCAGGCCGGCCGGCGAGCTGGTGTAGTAGTCGTAATCGGTACGCTGCATGCGCTGGTCGAAGGCATCGGCCTCGGGGAAGTCGTGCAGCAAGGTGGTCATGAACCAGGAGAAGCGCTCGGCCTTCCAGATGCGGCGCAGTGCCAGTTCCGAGTATTTCTCCAGCAGGTCGGTACGGCCTTCGCGGTACACCTTCACCAGGATGCGGTACAGGTAGCACACGTCGGAGGCGGCCAGGTTCAGGCCCTTGGCGCCGGTGGGCGGTACGATGTGGGCGGCGTCGCCCACCAGGAACAGTTTGCCGTACTGCATCGGCTCCACCACGTAGCTGCGCAGCGGGGCGATGCTCTTTTCCAGCGACGGGCCGGTAACCAGCTTGTCGGCCACGTCCTGCGGCAGGCGGGTTTTCAGTTCGTTCCAGAAGCGCTCGTCGGACCAGTCTTCCACCTTGTCGGTCAGCGGCACCTGCAGGTAGTAGCGGCTGCGGCTTGCCGAGCGCTGGCTGCACAGCACGAAACCACGCTCGTGCTGGGCGTAGATCAGCTCCTCGTTTACCGGCGGGGTGTCGGACAGCAGGCCCAGCCAGCCAAACGGGTACACGCGCTCGAAGTGGCGCAGCACCTCGGCAGGGATGCTCTTGCGCGATACGCCGTGAAAGCCGTCACAGCCGGCGATGTAGTCGCAATCGAGGCGCACGGTTTCGCCGTTCTTTTCGAAGGTGATGTACGGCTGCTCGCCCTTGAGATCGTGCGGCTGCACATTCTCGGCCTGGTAGATGGTCATGGCACCGCTGGCGGCACGTGCTTCCATCAGGTCGCGGGTGACTTCGGTCTGGCCGTATACCACCACGGTATCGCCACCGGTAAGTGCTTTCAGGTCGATGCGGTCGCGTTTGCCGTTGTAGACCAGCTCGATGCCTTCGTGCACCAGGCCTTCGCGGTCCATGCGTTCGGCCACGCCGGCTTCGCGCATCATGTCCACCATGCCTTGTTCCAGTACGCCGGCGCGGATGCGGCCCAGCACGTAATCCGGGGTCTGGCGTTCCAGAATGATGTTGTCGATGCCTGCCTTGTGCAGCAGCTGGCCCAGCAGCAGCCCGGATGGGCCGGCGCCAATGATGGCGACCTTGGTACGCATGTTCATGTTGACTCCTGTGTGTGTCCCGTTTTGTAGTGGCGCAGTTACATCTGCACCGTGACTGTATTTTTCGTTAGGCATGGCAGACAAAACAGGCAATATCGCGTACAAAAACAGGACTTTTGGAAACAAGCGAGGCAGGTTATGCAGGCTGGGCTCGCCGGGGTGCCGGTATTCAAGCTGTATGGCGAGGGCGGTGACTGGCCGACGGTGGATCTGCTGCATTGCGAAACCATTTCCAGCCGCAGCCAGCTGTATGGCTGGGAGATCGATCGCCACCGCCATGGCGATTTATGGCAGCTGCTGTATGTGCGCAGCGGCCCGGCCGATCTGTACGTGGAAGGGCAGCACACGCGGCTGGAGCAGCCGGCCATCCAGCTGGTGCCGGCACTGTGCGTGCATGGCTTTCGCTTTCAGGCGGCAATCGAAGGCTATGTGCTGACGCTGGCGGCGCCACTGGTGAACCGCCTGCAGGACGAGCTGGGCGTGTGCGCCAGCGTGTTGCAGCAGCCGCACTGCTACCCGGTGGCGCATGGCGGCCGTTATCTGGATACGCTGTTTGCCGCCATTGCCGAGGAGTACGCCAGGCCGGCGCCGGGGCGTGATGTGCTGCTGCGTTCGCTGGTGTGCGCGCTGCTGGTGTGGCTGAGCCGGCAGCTGCCACAGGGCGAGGCGCCAGCGGCGCGGCCGGATCGCGGCAGCCAGCATCTGCAGCGCTTCGTGGCGCTGCTGGAGAAGCATTACCGCGAGCACTGGCCGGTGAGCAGCTATGCGCGCCAGCTGGGGGTATCCACCGCCTATCTGAACGGGGTCTGCCGTCGCCACAGCGGGCAGACGGCATTGCAGCTGATCCACCAGCGCCTGCTGCTGGAGGCCAAGCGCCTGCTGGTGTACACCACGCTGAACGTGAACCAGGTATCGGACCAGCTGGGTTTTTCCGAGCCGGCGTATTTCATCCGCTTCTTCAAGCGCCTCAGCGGGCAGACTCCCAGCCGGCTGCGCAAGGACTGAGCCAGCAGCGGTCACAAGTCACCAGGAGCTGGGTTTTCCTGCGGCACTGCCGCAAAGTTCCCTACGCGATAGGGTAGTGTCCATTCTGTTGTCATGTCTTTAGCATTGCCGGCCTGATTGGTCCCCTGGATGAAGTCATGTCGCTGAGTGCTGCTTTTCAACGCAAGAAAGTCACGCCTTTCCTGGTGCACAAGGACAACGAAGATGATGTCCTGATCTGTAACGAGCGTGGCGCCTTGCCCTGCTTTCTGAAGACGGAGCGGCTGCTGGCCGCCGAGCTGTCGGCAGAGGAGCTGGCGATCATTCGCCGCTTTTACTGGCCGGCGGAAGACTGGCCGGCGTTTTTCCGTCCGCTTGGCGAAGCCGGCATGCTGTACCTGTGTTGCGTGCCGCCGCGCATTGCCGCCGAGCTGGCCACTGTGGCCGAGCAGGGGGCGCTGGCACCGTTGTTGGCCGCACACTATGCCGCCACTGACGATGGTTACAGCTTGCACTCGGCCTACCTGGACGAGTGCGAGCAGATTGCCCTCATGAACGGGGTGCTGCCGCGCAAGCACCAGCTAAACGACTTCGACCGCCTGCTGCTGTCCAGCGCGCTGGATCGCCTGGCCGGCCTGGCGCGGCCGCGCCAGCTGTACCTCAGCATGGTGATGGATACCCGCAACTACTTCTTCTACCGCAAGCATCACGAGCACGTGCCGGGGATGATGTTGCTGGAAGTTGCCCGGCAGGCGATGTATGCCTTTTTCTACCGCTTCAGCCAACTGCAGCGCGGGCAGATTTCGCTGAGCATTGCCAGCCTGGATGTTCGCTTCCATGCATTTGTCGATGCCAATTACCCGGTGCGCCTGCTGGTGCAGGAGCAGGGTAGCGGCATCGGCAAGAGCGAGGTGCATCTGGCGGCCACCCTTTACCAGCGCAACCAGCCGGTGGCGGTGGTCACCCTGAGCGCGAACATCATCGGCATGAAGCTGTTCCGCCGCCTGCGGCTGGTGAAGCAGCTGGAGAGCAGCCGCTTCCTGCCGGAAAAGAACATCTCCCCCAGCATCATCTGCCGCGGCAGCAATGGCGAGTCGCATGATGGCCGGCTGCTGGATTTGTCCGCCGGCGGGCTGTGCGCGGTATTCGCCGCCGATACCCGGCTTGCCGAGGGGGATGTGCTGAGCGGCGTGCTGTTTGTCGAAGGCGAGGGAATGATAGACATGACGGTGCGCGTGGCCTGGTGTCATGACTATCCGAAAGGCTTGCGTGTCGGTTTCGTCATCCAGCACATGGCGCCGGAAATGCGCCGGCGGCTGCTGGAAGCCATCAAGAACTTCACCACCCTCAACACCCGGCGGGAAGTGCTGTGATGGCGGGCAATGCCCCGCAAGGCATGCAGCGCTTTCCGCGGCTGTTCACCCCGCTGCAGGTGCGTGGTGTCCGCTTTGCCAACCGGCTGTTCCTGGCGCCGATGGGGCTGGATCTGGCCACCGCGGATGGCGGCCTCTCCGCCGAACTGCTGGATTTCTACCGCGACATCATCGCCGGCGGCGTGGGCGGCCTGTACCTGAGCAATGCCTCGGTGTCGCGGCAATCGGTGCTGCGTCCCGGCGGGCTGCGGCTGCTGCACGCCAGGCAGGCAGACAGCCTGCGCCCGCTGCTGCAGTTGGCCGCAACGGCCGGCGTGGCTGCCGGCGTACAGCTGCAGCATTACGGCGGCCAGGGCCTGACCACGCACTGCCGCGCCAGCGTGCTGCTGACGCCAAGCGGTATCCCATCGCCAGCCCTGCAGCGGCTGGACCCGCACTACCGGGTACGTGCCATGCAGGGCCGCGACATCGTGCGGCTGCGCCAGCAGTTCGTGCGCGCCGCGCGGCTGGCGGTGGCTGCCGGCAGCCGTCTGCTGCAGCTGCAGGCGTCCAATGGCTATCTGCTGAGCAGTTTTCTCTCTCCGCATAGCAACCGGCGGCGCGATGGCTATGGCGGCAGCATCGAGGCCCGGGCCAGGCTGCTGGCCGAGGTGGTGCGCGATGTGCGCCACGCGGTGGGCGAGGAAGTGGCGCTGGGCGTGCGGCTGCAGATCGACGACCTGATGGGCGCGGCCGGCGTGCAGGTGACGGATATGCGCACCGTGCTGCCGTTGCTGGAGCAGGCCGGAGCCGACCTGATCGAGGCCTCGGTGGGCACGGCAGAGACGTTTGGCCGTTTCTCCGGGCAATGGCAGCTGATGGCGCAGCAACTGCGTGCGCAGGTGGCACAGCTAAGGCAGTACACCACGCTGCCTTTGGGCTTTGCCGGCATGACGGCGGACCTGCCCACCGCGGAGGCGCTGCTGGCCGACGGGGTGTGCGATCTGGTCGGCATGGCCAGGCCGCTGTTTGCCGACAACGAGCTGATCAGCAAGACCCTGCGCGGCGAGGAAGCGCATATCCACCGCTGCCGTTTCGATGGCCTGTGTTTCAAGGACAAACATGACCCGCGGGCGACACGCGTGTACTGCTGCGTCAACCCGCGTTATCTGCGCCCGGCATTCCCCGCCGTTGGCGGCAAGGAAGGACAGTAATGCAAGCATTTGCTGGAAAAGTCGCCCTGGTGACCGGTGGTACCCAGGGCATGGGCTGGAGCGTGGCCCAGGCGTTGGCCGCACAAGGTGCGTCGGTGGTGATCTGCGGCCGCGACCGCGACAAGGGCATGCAGTGCATCGACGCCAGCGGCCTGGGCGAGCGGCTGCTGTTTGTGCCATGCGATACCAGTGTGCCGCAGCAGGTGGCCGCGCTGATGGCGACCATCCGCGAGCGATTCGGCCGCCTGGATTGTGCCTTCAACAATGCCGGCGTCAGCGTGCCGCGTGCCCGGCTGGGGCAGTCGTCGATCAGCGACTGGCAGCGGGTGATCGACATCAACGTCAACGGCTCCTACTACTGCCTGCGAGAGGAACTGGCGCTGATGGCAGCCGGGGACGGTGGCGCCATCGTCAACAATTGCTCGCTGGCCGGCATCACCGCGATTCCGGACCAGGCCGCCTATGTGGCCAGCAAGTTTGCGCTGGTGGGCATGACCAAGGCCGCCGCCATCGAATACGCCCGCCCCACGGAGGGCAGCGCCGTGGTGCGCGTCAATGCGATTGCCCCCGGCCCGATCGAGGGCGGCATGAACAGCGAGGCCAGGCTGCAACAGCACCCGGAGCATACCCGGCGCAAGCTGGCGGTTACCGCCATGCAGCGTTTCGGTACCCAGCAGGAAGTGGCCGACACCGTGTTGTGGCTACTGTCCGGCCAGGCTTCCTACATGACCGGCGCCATCGTGTCGCTGGATGGCGGCGCCAGCGCCGGCAAATTCTGAGGACAAGCATGAGCAAGGTTTTGATTACCGGCGTGAGCAGCGGCATCGGCCACGCGCTGGCCGAGCACTATCTGGCATCCGGCGCCACGGTATACGGCCTGAGCCGCCGCCAGCCGCAGGAGCTGCTGGCGCATCCGCGCTTTCGCTTCTGCCCGGTGGACCTGGCGGTGCCGCTGACGGCGCAGGCCACGCTGCGTCGCTTCCTGCTGGAAACCCAGGGGCTGACGGCGCTGGACCACGTGTTTCTCAACGCCGGGCGCTTCAGCCAGCAGATCGCAAGCCTGAGCGATGTGCCGCTGGCGGACATCCAGCAGCTGATGGACATCAATGTGTGGGCCAACAAGACCGTGCTGGACGTGCTGCTGCACGGCGGCGTGGCGATTCGCAACTGCGTCTTCTCGGCCTCCATTGCCGGGGTGCGCGCCAGGGCGGGCAACAGCGGTTATGCGCTGTCCAAGGCCACGCTGAACATGCTGGCCAAGCTGTATGCGCTGGAGCACCCGCAGGTGTTCTTTGCCGCCATCGGCCTGTGCAGTGTGGATACCCCGTTGTCGCAGCAGGTGCTGGCGTTGCCGCTGGCGGGCGATTTTCCCGCCATCGCCGCGCTGCGCCAGCGCAGCGACGAGCCGGGCTACCTGGCCAGCCCGCAGCAGCGCGCGCGTCAGCTGGATCAGCTGTTGCAGGGCCGTTTGCAGCAACAGCTGGCCAGTGGTGATTTTGTGGAAATCCGCAGTCTGCTGCAGTGAATGCAGCGACTGCCTTGAAAAAAAGGAAGCAAAGATGAAAGTACTGGTAATTGCCGCCCACCCCGATCTGGCCTCGTCCCGGGTTTGCCGCCACTGGCTGCAGGATCTGCAGCAGCAGCCGCAAGTGACGGTGCACGACCTGGCTGCCCGTTATCCGGATGGCGCGCTGGATATCGCGCATGAACAGGCGCTGCTGCTGCAGCACGACCGTTACGTGCTGCTGTTCCCGCTGTACTGGTATTCGGCACCGGCGCTGTTGAAGCACTGGATGGATCAGGTATTGCTGCCCGGTTTTGCCTACGCCACCGGTGGTGACAAGCTGCATGGCAAGCAGTGGGTGATCTGCACCTCGGTGGGCAGTTCCGAGCGCGCCTACCGGGCCGGCGGCTACAACCACTTCACGCTGGACGAACTGCTGCGTCCCTTGCAGCAGTCGGTCAACTACACCGGGGGCATCTACCTGCCGCCGTTCAGCCTGTACCGCTCCATTGTCGCCAGCGAGGATGACATCGCCCGCAGCTCGGCGCGCCTGCAGCAGTACGTGCTTGGTGACTTCAACCCGGTACGCGAGCATGACCAGCTGGTAACGGACTCGATGGGCGCACTGCAGCAGCGCTTCCTGCAGGCTGCCGCGCTGGCCGGCGCCGCGCAGTAGGGCGGGCTGGCGATGTTCCATCTGCTGGCAACGCTGCCCGGGGCGCCGGGGGCGGATGCCTTTGTCTGCCACTTCCACGAGGCGCATCAAATACCGGTTCGCGCCGAAGGCAGCCAGGTGTTGGCCGCAGTGGCCGCCATGAGCGGACGCGAGGATGCGGTGATCCGCGCGCTGATCGCGGTGCGTGAATGGCCGGGCCGCATGCGGCAACGCCTCGGGCTGGGCCGCGGCAGGGTGGGCGCCCCCTTCGGGCTGGCAGATTTCGTGCCACTGGGGGGCGATGGCCACAGCTGGTGTGCTTTCGGCCTGGCCGGGCGCTTCTGGCAGGCCGATTACGGGCTGGTGGCACTCGACAGCGCCGAGGCGTTCTACCGCCATGCCCAGCCCGGCGTAGCCAAGCTGGTGTTGCTGTTCCATGTTCGCCAGACCGGGGCGGGGCAGGTAATGCTGACTACCGAAACCGGCATTCATTGCCCGGATCCGCAGGAGCGCCGCTGGATGACGGCCTACTGGTGGCTGATCCGCCCGGCCAGCGGCTGGATAAGGCAGCGCATGCTGCGCCAGATCCGGCGCCAAGCGGAGCGCGGCGCGGCTGGCTGAGTTGCCCTGGCTGCTATACCCATCACCAGTGGGCGCCGCGAAAAGCGCCAGCGCGCAGCTACCGTTTGCGCGCTGGCTCGCCTGGAAATCCGGGTTTTCGCGGCGTCCTTCCATTTTCCTGTTTGCAAGGCATATCCATGACCATTCTGCTGTTTGGCCTGCTGCTGTTTTTTGGTATCCACCTGCTGCCTGCCATGCCGCGCCTGCGCGGCGCGCTGCTGCGTCGCCTGGGGCCGTTGTACTACCGGGCCGGCTTCAGCCTGCTGGCGGCTGGCGGCCTCGCCCTGGTAGTGCTGTCCTATGTGCCGCATGCCGGCGGCGGCCTGATTGCCGATGCCAGCGCGCGGCAACTTGCCGGTCTGCTGATGCCGCTGGCCATGGTGCTGATCGTGGCAGCGCAGCTGCCGGGGCATCTGCGGCGCTGGCTGCGGCACCCCATGCTGCTGGGCGTGTTGTTGTGGGCGCTTGGCCATCTGCTGGCTAATGGCGGCCAGTTTACGGGGCTGCTGCTGTTCGGCAGCTTTGCCGGCTATGCGTTGCTGGCTGCCTGGCTGCAGCAGCGCCGTGGCTGGTCTGCCGGCAGCCAGACGGCACGCTGGCAATTCGACGTGCTGGCCGTGCTGGCTGGCGTTTCGGCCGAGGTGCTATTGCGCAGCTGGCATGCGCTGCTATTCGGGGTGGGGCTGGTATAGGCTGATGCTGGCACTGGTCAGGTGGCGGCTGTCCGCCGCCTGCGCATCCAGCAGTTGCAGCTGCATCGCCTTCACCACCGCATCCACCCGGTTGCCGGCATCAAGCAGGGCCAGCAGGCGGCCAACGTGATACTTCACGTTGTCTTCCGAGGTTTCCAGGATCCGGCTGATTTCCCAGTTGGTCTTGCCCAGTGACAGCCAGTGCAGCACTTCCCGCTGCCTGGGTGTCAGCCGGGGGGGCGCCGGTGGCATGGCCGGGGCATGCTCGGCCTGCGCAGACAGCGCACGCAGCAGGGCCAGGTGCAGGTGGGGCGTCAGGCAGCGCATCAGCGCGACATGCCGTGGCCCCAGCTCCGCCCGGATGCGGTGAAAACTGAAATAGCTGCCCTGCGTGCTGCCGATATCGGTGTGACCATGGCTGAGCAGGTTGACCAGCTCGAAGGTGCGGGCATGGGCCAGCATGCTTTCGGGCCAGTGCGGCTCCGGGTCATGCAGGTTGATGGCCATCGGCTCGCGGTGCTGGCACCAGTAGGCCAGCGCCGGGCTGCACAGGCTGCCGTCCGCCTGGCGGATCTGCGCCAGGTAGGCGGCAGGAAAGTGGTGCAACAGCATATGGCGTGGCCGCACGCTGCCCTGGCTGATCTGTACGATGCCGCAGGCCATGCATTCATGGGCCAGCAGCTGCTGGAAGATGCCATCCAGGCAGCCGAAGAACTGGCTGATGGTGGCCACTTGTTGCAAGGCATCAATGACCTTTACCAGGGTCAGTTGTTCGGCAGGGGCAAGGTGTTGCGCAAGCATCATGAATATGCATTTTGAGTAAAACGCAATTCTACCCGGTTTTGCCGGTGCCGTTGCATGCGTCGGGCATCAGCTGTGAGATGACGGCCAGCCAGTCGCCAGCCAAAGGGCTTCATGGCCAGTCGGCATAGTTGCGGATGATGCTGGTTTCCGGGCTGCTGGGGTGCTTGGCCGCGGTGCGGTAGCGCGCCGGGCTCAGCCCGGTGTTGTTGCGGAAGAAGCGGCTGAAATGGGTGGTGCTGCGAAAGCCCAGGTCGGCGGCTACCTGTTCGATGGTCAGGCCGGAGCGCAGCAGCCGCAGGCAGGCTTCGTGCGTGAGACGGTTGTGCAGCAGCGCCAGCGGGCTGCGCTGCAGGGTGCGCATGCAGATATCGTGCAGCCGGTCGTGCGAGATACCCAGCGCACGGGCGTAGTCGGCGATTTTCCAGTGCTCGCGCAGGTGCAGTTCGGCCAGGTGGCGATAGCGCATCAGCAGTGCCGAATCGGTGCTGTGCGCCTGCTGGCTGACATCTTCCATGCCGGATAGCCGCCAGCAGTGGATCAGCAACAATGACAGGTGGGCGCCAAGAAACCGCCACGATGCCTTGCCGCCGCGCTTGAGCTCGCGCTCGATGCTGCGGCAGGACTGCGCCAGTTCCTCCAGCGCCTCGCGGTCGTCCAGCTGGTTCTGCAGCACACGGCGCTCGGCAAGATAGCGCAGTGGCACCGATTCCGCGCTCTGGCCCACGGCTTCCTTCACCAGCAGGTCGGACAGCGACAGCAGGTAGCCGGCACTGCCGGCATTGACGCGCAGATAGCCCTGTGGCGGCACTTCCACCCAGGCCAGCGCCGGTGCCTGCAGCTGCAGGCTGTCCTTGCCCAGGCCCAGCTGCGCGCTGCCGCTTAGCAGCAGGATGGCGGCATGCGCGGTGGCATGGCGGCCGTTGGCCAGCGCGTAGCGGCGCGCATCCAGCGTGGTGTCGATACGGTGGGCAGCAGCATTGCTGTTGATGTGCTGCCAGTAGTCAGTGGTGATGGGCATGATGGCCAGGCAGGACAGGGCGGCCTTGCCATGATAACGGCAGGCCGCCCTGTTTGCGCAGCAGTGGTTTGTGGGGCGCTTAGAACGTGTTCACGTTCTCGCGAGCTAGGGCGAGACAAGGCAAAAGCGGCTGAGGAAGCGGAGTTTACAAATAGTAAATGAGCATTCCGAAGGCGTTTTTAACGCAGTATCGCCGACGCGCAGCAGATCGTGAGCAGGCTCTTAGAACGGCACGGTCATCCGCAGCTTGAACTCCTCGCCGCGGGCGCGGTTGGCCACCTGGCTTTCCTGCTGCCACTTGGCGGTGACAAAGAAGCCCTTGCCGTTGTCGTACTTGATGGACGGCCCGATGGCGAAAGCCTGGCCGCGGTTGCCATGCGCCGGCACGTTCGGCCCCTGGTCATCGCTGATCTGGCGGTAGGCATAGCCCCCCACGCCGGCCACCCAGCCATTGCCGAAGCCCCAGCCCAGCGCGTAGTCGGCATGCAGCTCCTGGCCGCTGCGGTAGTCGGTGTCGCGGTTTTTCCAGTTGTAGTCGTACATCAGCTTCAGATCGGCATTGATGCCCTTGGGCTGCACGTAGCTGATGGCCACCAGCGGTTCCACGTTCCAGTAGTTGCGGCCAACGTTGACCAGGTCATTCTTGTCGAACTGGCCGGTGGGGGCATTCACATCCAGTCCCACGTAGTAGTGCAGCTTGTCCGACACATGGTAGGCGGCGCCACCGCCCAGCACGATGTCACCCAGCTCGCGCTTGCGCTGCGACTGGCCGTCCACCGTGGCGTCCAGCTCCACCAGCGGGGTGATGGCGTGCAGCGCCAGCTTGCCGCCGGCCAGTGGCTGCTCGGTCACCCAGATGAAGCGCGGTGCCACGGCATTGGCACGCAGCTTGAAGTTCACCGGCAGCTGCGCGCCGTCGTTGCCGCGCAGCGAATCGGCGCTGTAGCTGGAGGCATAGCCCAGCACGTAGAAGCCCGCCGGCGGCAGCGCGCCGGTCAGGTAGTTCTCGTTGCCGTTGGGGTACATGCCGCCGCCGTTTTCGGTGGCCAGACTGCTGGCTGCCAGGGTGGTGCTGGCGAGCAGGGTGACGATCTTTGCTGCTGTGTGCATGGTAAAACTCTCCGTTTTATGTGTTTGTCATTATGTGTGAGCGTGAAAAAGCGCTGCCTGCAATGCAACACAGGCGGGACGGGCAGCGCGGCGTCCCGCTGCGGGTAGTGGCCATTGCCGGGCGTCGGGGTAGCGACGTACGGTCTGGCCGGCCACCGCCGGGTTGGCAGTGGCCAGAAGCGGCCGGATTCTGCCTGCTTCTGCTAGATCGGGTACTGCTGCGGCAGGGTCTGGATGCTGATCCAGCGCAGCTCGGTGAATTCGTCTATGGCACCGCGGCCGCCAAAACGGCCGTAGCCACTGTCCTTCAGGCCGCCAAACGGCACCTGCGCCTGGTCCTGCACCGTGGGGCCGTTGATATGGCAGATGCCGGATTCGATGCGCCGCGCCACTTCCAGCGCCTGCATCACATCGCGGCCGAACACCGCCGCCGACAGACCGTATTCGGAGTCATTGGCCAGCGAGATGGCTTCCTCCACGTCGTCAAAACGCAGCACCGCCACCACCGGGCCGAACGATTCCTCGGCATACAGCCGCATCGCGGGGGTGACATGATCCACCACCGTGGCAGCCATCACGCTACCGCGTACCTGGCCGCCGGCCACCAGCTCGGCACCCTTGCCCACGGCATCCTGCACCATGGCCAGCACCCGGCTGGCGGCGCCGGCGCTGATCATCGACCCCAGCGCGCAATCCGCCTCGCCCGGCAGGCCGGCTTTCAGGCTGCGCGCCTTGTCGGCCAGCCGCTGCACGAAGTCGTCGGCAATGCGCGCGTCCACGATGATGCGTTCGGTGGACATGCAGATCTGCCCCTGGTTGAAGAAGGCGCCGAAGGCCGCCGCCTGCACCGCGGCATCCAGGTCGGCATCGGCCAGCACCAGCAGCGGCGCCTTGCCGCCCAGCTCCAGCAGGCAGCGCTTCAGATAGCGAGCCGCCACTTCGGCGATGCTGCGGCCAACCCGGGTGGAGCCGGTAAAGTTCACTCGCCGCACGGCAGGGTGGCGAATCAGCGCCTCGACGACCGTGGCCGCATCGGCAGGGGCGTTCAGCACCACGTTCAGCACCCCCGGTGGCAGACCGGCCTCGGCCAGCACTTCGCCCAGCAGGCGGTGGGTGTAGGGGCACAGCTCGGAGCCTTTCAGCACCACGGTATTGCCACAGGCCAGCGGCATGGCTACCGCGCGTGCCGCCAGCAGCACCGGCGCGTTCCACGGTGCAAACGCCAGCACCACGCCGGCAGGCTGCCGCAGCACCATTTCGATGGCGCCTTCGCGGTTGGAAGGCGGCAGTTCGCCCTGGATCTGCGTTACCAGCGCCGCCGCCTCGCGGAAGATGCCGGCTGCCAGCTGGCAATTGAATGCGCCCCAGGCCGCGGTGGCGCCGGTTTCGGCGCTCATCGCCTGGCTGAACTGTTCGCTGCGCGCCAGGATCAGCTCGGCGGCGCGGTTCAGCAGCTCACGCCGCTGCTGCGGCAAGATGCGCGACCAGGTGCCAAACGCTGCCGTGGCGGCATTCACCGCTGCCATGGCGCTTTCCACCGTGGCGGCAGCCGCCTGGCTGGCGATGCTGCCGTCAATGGGGTTCAGGCAGTCGAAGCTGGCGCCGTCCGACGACGGTACGTCCTGGTTGTTGATGAACAGCATGGCTTGCAGCATGGCGCTACTCCGTAGGGCGCCTCGAAAAACCCTGATTTCTAAGCGAGACAAGGCGCGAACGCAAAATTCTGACGCAGCATATATTTGATATGTAAGGAGAAATTTTTCGTGAGCAACGCAGTATCGCGACGAAAGCGGGAGTTTTTCGAGGTGCCCCGAAGTCGTGCCGCTAGCGGCTGCTCAGGACGGGGTGTTGTCCTTGTGTTCGCTGTCTTGCTCTGCCTCGCCGCGCATGCCCTGCTTGAAGCCGCGCACCGCACCGCCGAGGTCTTCACCGAGGCTGCGCAACTTGCCGGTGCCGAATACCAGCACCACTACTGCCAGCACGATCAGCCAGTGCATCAGGCTGAATGAACCCATGGAATGTCTCCTTAACAACTGTCGATGCGCCCGTGTAGCTGGAACTATCGATACGCCAGCGATGCTGGCTCCCGGCGGGGCCGTGCATGACGGCTCCGCCGGTAAGTCAAGGCTGGAGATGCCGACCCGCGTGGCTTGCGGGCCGGGCATCGATCAGGCCTTCTTGGCGTATACGTTGCACCAGCCTTTGCCGGCTACCTGCTTGCCACCCAGCATCGGACAAGGGGCGAACGCGTCGGTGGCCTTGCCCTGGTAGAACTGGCAGTTGCTACAGGACTGGCCGGCGGCGTATTTCGGGTGCTTGGCCTTGTCCATCTTGCTGGCATCGGCGGCATAGCCCAGCGCTACGGCTGCCGGGTCTTTCTCGTCCACTTTCGGGGAAGCGGCCAGCGCGGTGCGGGCTACGGCCAGGGCGGAAACGACACCTACGCTCTTGATCAGAAAACTGCGACGCGATTGCATGTTTGACTCCTGTGTCTACCGGCGGCGCTGCCGCCGGCCTTGCGGCTGTGAAAGATGTGTCAGAACGGGTATGGGCGCGGCTGGAACTGCACCGTCACCCACTGGGCACGGGTGAATTCCTCGATCGCCCACTCACCGTTGAAGCGGCCAAGACCGGAATTCTTCTCGCCACCGAATGGCGCATTGGTCTGGTCGTCCACGGTGATATCGTTAATGTGGCACATCCCGGCACGAATGCCTTTGGCAAAACGCAAACCTCGTGCGTAGTCACGGGTGAATACCGCGCTGGACAAGCCGTATTCCGACGCATTGGCCAGCTGCAGGGCATGCGCCTCGTCGCGGGCCTTGATCACCGGCAGCACCGGGCCGAAAGTTTCGTCCACGGCAATCGACCAGCTCGGGTCCACATCCACGAACAGGTGCGGCGGCAGCACATTGCCATGCGGCGCGCCGCCCACCAGCAGGCGGGCGCCGTCTTTTTTCGCCTGTTCGATCTTGGTCAGCACGCTGTCCAGCTGCTTGCCGTTGATCAGCGGGCCGACGATGTTGGCCGGGTTGGCCGGGTCGCCATACGGCAGCTTCTCGATGCGCGCCTTGAGCGCCGCCACCAACTGGTCGTGCACTTTGGCATCCACGATCACGCGGTTGGTGCTCATGCAGATCTGGCCCTGGTGCAGGAAGCGGCCAACTACCGCCGCCTGCGCCGCCAGTTCCACATCGGCGTCGTCCAGCACCACCAGCGGGGCGTTGCCGCCCAGCTCCAGCGCCACGCGCTTGATGTGCTGCCCGCCGGTGGCGATGCGGCCAACGTTGCGGCCAACCTCGGTGGAACCGGTGAAGGAAATCAGGCTGGGCACCGGGTGGGCCACGAAATGGTCGCCGATCTCGCTGCCGGCACCGGCCGCCACGCTGAACAGCCCCGGCGGCAGGCCGGCTTCTTCGTAGATCTTCGCCAGCAGCAGGCCGCCGCACACCGGGGTGTCGCTGGCCGGCTTCACCACCACCGCATTGCCCAGCGCCAGGGCCGGAGCGATGGAGCGGGCGGTAAGGTGGTAGGGGAAGTTCCACGGGCTGATCACGCCCACCACGCCCAGCGGCGCACGGTAGACGCGGCTTTCCTGGTTGGGGATGGCGGAGGCCAGGATGCGGCCTTCCACCCGGTTGCAGAATGTCGCCGCCTCCTGGGTGATGCGACGCGCGCTGTCCCATTCGATGATGGCCTTCAGGCGCGAGCTGCCGGATTCACGCACGATCCAGTCCTGGATCTCCTCGGCGCGTGCCAGCATGATCTCCACCACGCGCTGCAGCACGGCGGCGCGTTCTTCCGGCAGCCGGGCGGCCCATTCCGCCTGAGCGGCATCGGCAGCGGCATAGGCGGCATCCACGTCGGCACGGCTGGCCAGCTGCAGCTCCAGCAGCGTGTCGCCGGAGTAGGGGTTGCTGTCGATCAGGCGCTGGCTGCTGCCGCCCAGGCGCCACTGGCCGGCGATCGGCTGCAGTTCGAAGCCGTCGTAAGCTTGCTTGCTCATGTCTGTTTCCTTGCTCAGATACGGATGCCGGACTTGCCCGGTGCCAGAATGCCGTTCGGGTCCAGCGCGCGCTTGATCTTGCGCTCCACCTCGCGCTTTACCTGGCCGTAGCTGTTGGCCACCCGTTCCTGGAAGGCGGTGTTGACGCGGTACACCGCGTAACCATGCTTCTCGAACTCGTCCAGCAGCTCGGCAAAACAGTCGTGGGCGCGCTTGGTTTCTTCCTCGCTGCTGCGGTCGTACAGCACGTCGATCACGTGGTGCATGTCGCGCCAGCCGACGATGAACTCGCCCACGTAGTCGAAGCCGTACTTGTTGAGGATTTCCTTGGCCATCTTGGCCTGCTTGTCGCACTCGCTGCCGCGCGCCTGGCTCACCGGGGCGAACCACATCGAGCCACCGCCGCCGCGCCAGTTGTACAGGCCGAATTCCTGCAGATTGGGCACACCGGACATCAGCTGCGAGCGGTACTTGAACGGCTGGCGGTCACCGGCTTCTTCCTGGGTGACGATGCGGCCCTTGCCGGCCTTTTTCAGCACCTCGGTGATGATCTTCCAGTTCACATCCACCTGCTCCTGCGTGCCGTACAGCGCGGCATACACGTTCCAGGCACCCAGGTCCTTGTCCTTCTGGATCTGCTTGATGATGTGGTCCGGGGTGTGGCCGGGGGTGGTGATGTAGTCGGAACGGCGAGTGTTGCAGGTGGCGGCTTCCCACAGCGTGCCGGCAATCACCACCGCATTGGGGATGATGTTGGCGATGCGCAGCGGGCGCAGCATTTCCACGATCTCGCTGATGTCGGCCTCGTTGTCGAACTTGATCTCGAACGGCTTGAACACCGGCGGCTTGGGCATCAGCCAGAAGCCCATCTTGGTACAGATGCCGTAGTTGGCCTGGGTGAACATGCCATCCAGCGTCGGGCCGTAACCCCACTTGAACACCTGCCAGGAGTTGCTGCCCTTCACCCCGCCCATGCCGGTGCGCAGCACGTCGCCATTGGCCAGCACCAGCTCCATGCCGCACTGCATCAGGAAGTGCTCGCCATACGGGGTGTAGCCCACGCCGCGGTCCATGGTGTTGCCCACCGGGCCGGCAATGGCGGACGGCGCCGAGAACGACAGCATCAGCGGCAGCTTGTGCTCCTCGATGTAGTCGTACAGCATCTGGTAGGTCACGCCCGGCTCCACCAGCGCGGTGCACAGCTCCGGGTCGATGTGGATGATCTTGTTCATCTTTTTCAGATCGAGCACGATCTGGCCGCGCTCCACCGGCGCGGCGGAGCCGTAGCCGAAGTTGCGCCCGGTGGAGATCGACCACACCGGAATCTTGTACTCGTTGCAGATCTTCACCACCGCCTGCACTTCTTCCACGCTGGTGGCCATCACCACGGCGGAAGGGGTGTGCTTGGCGGCATCCACCGCCATCATCACCTTGGTATACGGTTGCAGGTGCTCGGCGGAAGTCAGGACATTGTCCTTGCCCAGCGCGGCGGTGAATTTCTTGATGGCCGCGTCGAAGCGGGCCTCGGTAACGCCTTTGGGCAGGGCGAGATATTTGCTAGCCATGGGGTAACTCCGGTCAGATCACGCAGCAGAAGGAAACGCAGTGCTGTCCACCCGGCTGGGTGGCGGCGGTAACCGCATCCGGGCGGCTTACCAGCTCACGGCCCAGCCCTGCGGCCAACTGCACGGCGGCGGCATCGTCGCCAAGACGGTGCTGCTGTTGCGACAGCACGCGGCCGCCGGACGAGCGCACCAGATCCAGCAGCACGATGGCGGTGGCGTCATCCACCAGGCCCACCAGCATGGCGCTCTGGCTGTCCTGTGCCAGCGCGTGGATATGGTTCAGCAGCGAGCCATCCAGCCCGTTCAGATTCAGTGCCGGCTGCTGCTGCATGCCGAACTGCTGGCTGGCGGCGGTAACGCCGGCCAGGAACGGGCTGTCTACCGCGCTGCCGCTTACCACTGCGGTCAGCGGCATGCTGCCCATCTGCTGCACGGTATCTGGCAGGCTGTTGGCCGCATGGGCCAGCGAGCCGCCGGTAAATGCCAGGCCAACGGCAGCCAGGCCCTTGAGCAAGGTGCGACGATCAGTACTCATGTGCGTGCTCCTTACTGTTTCGGCTTGGCGTTGGCGAGGTAGGTCGCCAGGCTTTGCAGGGTGGCGTCATCGATATCGCTGACGCGGAAGGCCGGCATGGCGCGCAGCCCGCTGCGCGGAATCAGCTTGAATACCGCCTCCGGCAGGCCGCGGCCGATCAGCACCGGGCCGATGCCGGCTTCGTGGCACTTGGCGCACACTTTTTCGTAAAACTGCTGGCCCTTGCTGATCTCTGCCTCGCCCTGTGCCTGCGCACTGGCAAACGGCAGTGCCAGCAACATGGCCAGGGTCACGGCCGGCAGTCGGCCTGCACCCATCCTGGTCCCGTTGTTCACCATTTGTTCTCCTAGATGTTGTGTGTGTCTGCCGCTGGTCGTTCAGGGGAGTGTTGCCCTGCTTCGCTTGTTGGCAGTCGCTCCGTCCGATGGTCTTTTCTTGATGTATTGCAATGTATTTGCAAGACCGATCTGTTACTGGAGCGGAAACTCTAAGCGGGAAGCGGTGCTGCCTCAATGTCGCTTTTTGGGGTTGTTTGATACTTTTTTGGGAAATGTAGTGCCGCGACTACGTGTTGCAAGCTATTGAAATGCCTAAAAAATGCTTGTCATGCCGCTGCGCAGTGTTTCATGCCGCTGCTGCTGCGGCGCACAAACAACAAAGCCCTTGCCGTGGGGGCAAGGGCTTTGTGTGGGGGCTCAAGTGGGTTTAGTCGTGCAGGTCGGTCAGCGCCACCGCTTCCGGGCTGGTTTCGCGGCTGATCAGCAGTACCGCCAGCAGGATCAGCCCGCCGCCGGCGATCTGCAGCAGGCTCATGGATTCGCCCAGGAACAGCCAGGCCAGCAGGATGGTTACCACCGGCTCGGCGGTGGATAGCAGCGATGCCTGGGTGGCGCCGGTATGCTGCAGCCCCGCCAGGAATAGCGCCAGCGCCGCGACAGTACCCAGCAGCACGATGCCGAAAATGGCGCCCCAGCCAGCCGCTGTCTGCGGCAGGTGCATGCCGTTCAGCAGCAGCCACACGCCGTAGCAGGCCGCCGCCGAGCTGACCACCACGCAGGCCGAGGTGAGCGGGTGGCCACTGTCGGCCAGCCGGCTGCCGGCCAGGATATACAGCGAGTAGATCAGCGCCGAGGCCAGGCCCAGCAGCAGGCCCAGCGGTTGCGCCTGAAAGTCCAGGCCGATGGTGACCAGCAAACCGCCCAGCGCCAGGCTGGTGGCCAGCAGGCGACGGCGGGTGAACGGCTCTTTCAGCAGCAGGGTGGACAGTACCAGCACAATCGCCGGGAACAGGTACAGCAGCAGGGCGATGGTGCCGGCATTGGCATAGCGCAGGCCGCTGAAGTAGCAGGCGGACATGCCGGCATAGCCCAGGCTGCCCATCAGGATCAGCACCAGCAGCGATTTGCCGCGCGGCCACGGCAGGCCACGGTACAGACACCACGGCAGTAGCAGGCAAGCCGCCAGGCCAAAGCGCAGGAACAGCAGGGTGGGGGTGGAGGTGCCTTCGGTGTAGGCGTAGCGTGCAAAGATTGCCATGCTGCCGAAGCCGATGGCGGACAGCAGTATCTGCACCTGGCCAAGCAGGCGCTGGGAAGATTGGGGAGTCATGCCGGAAATCGATAAGTTGGCGAATGGCGATTGTAAGCAGCATTCGCCGGCGGCACAGCCCCCCCAATGGCAAACGTCATGTTCTGCAACCCTGCCATTGCCAATGGCAAGGCGGCGCGGCAGGGTTGGCCGCAACCACGTTTACTCGCTGCCGGCGCGCTCCACTACCAGGATGCGGGCCTCGCCCAGCGGGTGGGCGATATGTTCGCAGCCGGCGGCGGCGTAGAAAATATCGCCGGCTTCCAGCAGTTGCTGCTGCTCGCTGCGGTCGGCCAGCCGGTAGTGCATGCGCACCGTGCCATCCAGCACCACGAACAGCTCGTCGCCATCGTTGACATGCCAGTGGTAGGGCTGATCGGTCCAGTGCAGGCGGGCGCTGATGCCATCCAGGCGGGCAATGTCCTTGGCGCCCCAGGCGCGGCTGGCGGTAAAGTCGCGGGCGCGGGTGAATTGCATCATGTCGGGTCTCCTCGGTGGTGGGCGCTACGGCAGGGGAATGGCGTGCATTGTGCGCGCGCATTCCCCGCCTGACCGGGGGTGAAGCCGACCTGTTGCGGACAGATCAGGCCAATATATGGCCTGTCGGTATCCCTATTGCTGAGCTGCTTGCGGCCAACTTGCGGACTATTGGCGGCACCTCAGCGCAGGTCGCGCAGCACCTCGCGCGCGGCGTTGTGGCCGGGGGCGCCGGTTACGCCGCCGCCGGGGTGGGCGCCGGAGCCGCAGGTGTACAGGCCGCGTATCGGCCCGCGATAGTCGGCGTGGCCCAGCATCGGCCGGGCGGAGAACAACTGGTCCAGCCCCAGCGCGCCGTGGAAGATGTCACCGCCCACCAGGCCAAAGGTGCGTTCCAGGTCCAGCGGGCTCATGATCTGCCGCCCCAGCACCGACGCCTTGAAGTTGGGGGCGTAGCGGTTGACGGTGTCTATCATCAGGTCGGCCACCGTTTCGCGGTGGTCATCCCAGCTCTGGCCATCCGGCAGCTGCGGTGCCACGTGCTGGCAGAACAGGCTGGCCACGTGCTGGCCCGGTGGCGCCAGCGAGCTGTCCAGCGTGGATGGAATCAGCATTTCCACGATGGGCTGCTTCGACCAACCGTGGGCGCGGGCATCGTGATAGGCGCGCTCCATGTACTGCAGGCTGGGGGCGAGGATGATGCCGCTGGCGTGGTGCTCGGCCTGCACCTTGCCCGGCAGGCAGCTGAAGTCCGGCAGCTCGGACAGCGCCACGTTCATGCGGAAGGTGCCGGAGCCGCAGCGCCAGTTTTCCATGCGGCGCAGGAAGTCATCCGGCAGGGCAAGCGGGTCCACCAGCTTGGTGTACAGCAGGCGCGGGTTGAGGTTGGACACCACCACGCGCGCATCCAGCCGCTCGCCGGTGCTGGTTACCACGCCGCAGGCGCGGCCATTGTCCAGCAGCACCTCGGCCACCGGGCAGCCGGTGCGGATCTCCACCCCCAGCTCGCCTGCCGCCTTGGCCATGGCCTGGGTAATGGCGCCCATGCCGCCGATGGCGTGGCCCCAGGTATTCTTCTTGCCGTTCACCTCGCCGAACACATGGTGCAGCAGCACGTATGCCGAGCCGGGGGTGTAGGGGCTGGCGTAGTTGCCGACGATGCTGTCGAAGCCGAATGCCGCCTTGATCGGGTCGCTCTCGAACCAGCCATCCAGGTAATCGCCGGCCGACTTGGTGAACAAATCCAGCAGATCGCGCTCGGCGGTGATGCCCAGCTTGCGCATGCGGTTGCCTAGCCTGGTTGCTTTCAGCAGCTCTGGCAATGCGGCCAACCAGCCTCCCTGCACGCGGTTGGGCGGGGTTTCCAGCAGCAATTCGCGCAGCACGTCGGCAGCCACTTCCAGCTGTTGCGAGTAGGCATCCAGCCGCTCGGCGTCGCGCTGCGAGAACTTGGCCACCTCGGCGAAAGTGTTGCCGGCGCCGATCTTCAGATACTTGCCGTCTTCCAGCGGCAGGAAGTTGGACAGCGGCCGCTCGACAATGCGCAGGCCATGCCTGGCCAGCTGCATGTCGGCGATTACCTTGGGATTCAGCAGCGACACGGTGTAGGAGGCCACCGAGTTGCGAAAACCGGGGTGGAACTCCTCGGTCACCGCCGCGCCGCCCACCACCTGGCGCTGTTCCAGCACCGTGACTTTCAGCCCGGCACGGGCCAGGTAGAACGCACACACCAGGCCATTGTGGCCGCCACCGATGATGATCACGTCGCGCATCTGTTGTCTCCTTGTGGGCAATAGCCAGATTGTCGAGCGCTGCTCGGCAGATTGCATTGCACAAGCTGACGAAATGCCGGATATTTTTGTGCACTTTGACGACAAAATTGGCAAAACGCATGGACACTACCGATCAGCGCCTGCTGGCCCTGCTGCGCGACAACGCCCGCGCCAGCACCAGCGAACTGGCGCGCCAGCTGGGGCTGTCGCGCACCACGGTGCAAAGCCGTATCGAGCGGCTGGAGCGCGAGCGGGTGGTGATCGGCTACACCGTGCGCACCAGTGCCGAGCACGACGCCGGCCAGGTGCGGGCGCTGGTGATGATCACCGCCGAGCCGAAAAAGACCCCAGCGATTGAAAGCGCGCTGCGACCGCTGCCGCAGGTGCGCACGCTGCATTCGGTCAGCGGCATCTACGATTTCATCGCACAGCTGGAGGCGCCGTCGGTAGCGCAGCTGGACGCGCTGGTGGATCGCATCGGTGCGCTGGATGGGGTGGAGCGCACCACCACGTCGATTCTGATGACGACGCGAATTGATCGCTGACAAGCAATATATTGATAGGACTTGCGGCCAACCTGTTGGCGGCGTAACCTCGTCGCGCCTGCAATCGTTGCAGGTTTGCTTTGTTATGGAGCGCATCATGAATCTGCTTGTCTGCGCTGCGACAAGCTGGCATACCAGCCTGACGCAGTCTCACTGGTACAACCTCGACATCGTTCTGACCTACGACTTTCCCCGCGCCTGATGTTCCTGGCAGCCGCCCGGCTGCGCCCAAGCTTTTCCCCTTCGCACAATTGAACTGAATATCGCCCGTGGCATTGCCACGCCCTGCGCCTGCCCGCTATTTGCCGCGAGCCGGTGCCGTCGGCGTGCGCGCATCTGCCGTGGGCCAAGGAGCATCACATGGCACGTCGTATCCCCGAACCGTTCCGCATCAAGATGGTAGAGCCGATCAAGCAGACCACTGGCGACTACCGCCGCCAGGCTCTGGCCGAAGCCGGCTGGAATCCCTTCCTGCTGCGTGGCGAGGATGTCTATATCGATCTGCTGACCGACAGCGGCACCGGCGCGATGTCCGACCGGCAGTGGGCCGGCATCATGACCGGCGATGAAGCCTATGCCGGCAGCCGCAACTTCTATGATCTGGAAGCCACGGTAAAAGAGGTGTTCGGCTACCACTACACGTTGCCTACCCATCAGGGGCGCGGCGCCGAGCAGATCCTGTTCCCGGAGCTGGTGAAGCGCTGTCAGGGCGACAAGCCGGTGTTCATCTCCAACTATCACTTCGACACCACCAAGGCGCACGTGGAGATTGCCGGCGCCCGTGCCA
The DNA here is from genome assembly GCF_042648905.1 of Vogesella amnigena. Taxonomy (NCBI): domain Bacteria; kingdom Pseudomonadati; phylum Pseudomonadota; class Betaproteobacteria; order Neisseriales; family Chromobacteriaceae; genus Vogesella; species Vogesella amnigena. Next base: position 35,177 of record NZ_JBHRYH010000041.1, read on the forward strand.
TCAACATCCTCACCGACAAGGCGCTGGACACCACTACTGCCTACGACTGGAAAGGCGATTTCGACCTGCCGCGGCTGGCGGCCACCATTGAGGAAGTCGGTGCGGCCAACGTGGCCGGCCTGATCATCACCGTGACCTGCAACAGCGCCGGCGGCCAGCCGGTGAGCATGCACAGCATCCGCGAATCGGCGGCGCTGGCGCGCAAGCATGGCATTCCGGTGATCATCGACGCGGCGCGCTTTGCCGAGAACGCCTGGTTCATCCAGCAGCGCGACCCGGATTACGCCCGCCTGAGCGTGGCCGAGATCGTGTACGAGATGTTTAGCCATGGCGACATGTTCACCATGTCGGCGAAGAAGGACGCGCTGGTGAACATCGGCGGCCTGTGCTGCTTCAAGCAGGATCAGGCGCTGTTCCAGAGCGTGCAGGTGCGCTGCGTGGCGATGGAAGGCTTCGTCACCTACGGCGGCCTGGCTGGCCGTGACATGGCAGCACTGGCCATCGGCCTGAAAGAGGGTATGGACGAGGGTTACCTCGCTTACCGTATCGGCCAGGTAGCCTATCTGGGCGACAGGTTGGCCGCAGCCGGTATCCCGATCCAGACCCCGACCGGCGGGCACGCGGTGTTCGTGGATGCGCGCAAACTGCTGCCGCACATCCCGGCGGAACAATTCCCTGCCCATGCGCTGGCCTGCGAGCTATATATCGAAGGTGGTATCCGCGGCGTGGAAATCGGCTCGCTGCTGCTGGGGCGCAACCCGGCCAGTGGCGAGCAGGAGCCGTCGCCGTTCGAGTTGCTGCGCCTGACCATTCCGCGCCGGGTGTACACCAACGACCACATGGATTACATCGCCGACTGCCTGATCGACATCCGTGAGCGTGCCGCCAGCATCCGTGGCCTGACTTTCGAGTACGAGCCGCCGATCCTGCGACACTTCACCGCGCGACTGAAGCCGGTATAAGCGCCTGTTCAGCGCCTTGAACGGGCTCTAAGGCCGACGGGCGGGGCCTGCCCCCGCCCTTGCCGGCGCTATCCCGCAGGGGAGGGCGCATGAAACTGTTAGTCTTGCTTGCGCTGCTGCTGCCCGGCTGGGCGGCAGCCACCACGGTGGAGCTGTCGCTGTCGGGCAATGCCCTGATCTACAGCGGCGAGTTGAACGCCGCGGCCAACCAGCGGCTGTTCCGGCTATACGAGCAGCTGGAGCCCAAACCCGGACTGCTGGTGATTACCAGCGAAGGCGGCAACTTCGAGCATGGCCTGGCGCTGGGGCAGTGGGTGCATGCCCGCCAGATGCGGGTAAGCGTGCCGCGCTACTGCAATTCTTCCTGTGCCAATTACGTGTTTACCGCCGCCAGCGCGCGCGAGCTGGGGCTGTATGCCATCGTGGCGTTTCATGGCGGCATGATGGACACCCGCGACCGCATCGGCCAGATGCTGCTGCGCTACCCGGAACGCCAGCGCCCGCTGGTGCAGCCACGCATCGAGGCGATGATCCGCGACAAACAGCAGCGCGAGACCGCCTTCTTCCGCCAGATCGGCGTCGACCAGAGCATTACTTCCTATGGCTACCGGCCGGAGTTCCGCAGTGGCATCCAGCGCTATGCGGTATGGAGTTACAGCCTGGACATGCTGCAGCGCTTTGGGGTGGGCAATATCCGCATTACCCCGGACGACCGCTGGTTCCCGCGGCCAAGCAATCAGGGCCTGATGCTGATCAGCGCCCCTGGCGAGTTTGCCTGTGTACCGCCGGGCATGGCCATTGACCGGCTGATCGATTGTCGTGATGGGCGGGTGCTACAGGGTTGAATCAGCAGTCTGTTTGCTGTTGATAATTATTCTTGATATGGTGCCGGTTTTGCCCCAGCTGTCACACCATGAGCCTACCGCCACTGCAACAACTGCCTGCCGACCTGGTAAGCGCTGCCGACTACCAGCGCTATGCCAGCCAGTATCTATCTGCCAATGCCCAGGCCTATATCGATAGCGCCGCTGCCGATGAGTTGAGCCATGCGGCCAACCTGGCGGCTTTTGGTCGCTACCAATTGCAGACCCGGGTACTGGCCGACGTGCGCGGCGGCCACTGCCGCAGCGAGCTGTTCGGCCTGCAGCTCAGCCACCCGCTGCTGCTGGCCCCCATTGCCTACCAGAAACTGGCGCATGCCGATGGCGAGCGTGCCGCCGCCTATGCCGCCACGGCAGTGGGTAGCAGCATGCTGGTCAGCACCCTGGCCAGCACGCCGCTGGAAGACATCGCCGCTGCCGCGCAGGCGCCGCTGTGGTTCCAGCTGTACTGGCAGCCGCAGCGCGAGCTCACCCTGCAGCTGGTGCAGCGTGCCGAGGCCGCAGGCTATCGCGCGCTGGTGTTGACGGTGGATGCGCCGCTGGCCGGCGTGCGCAATGCTGAACAGCGCGCCGGCTTTGCGTTGCCGCCCGGCGTGTATGCGGCCAACCTGCCGGAGCAGCAGCCGCTGCCAGAGCTGGAAACAGGGCAGAGTATGGTGTTCGAGGGTTTCATGGCACAGGCGCCAAGCTGGCAGGACATCGCCTGGCTGCGCGCGCATACCCGGCTGCCCATTCTGCTCAAGGGCATTCTGTCGCCGCACGATGCGCTGCTGGCGCTGGAGCATGGGGTGGATGGCTTGATCGTGTCCAATCACGGCGGGCGGGTGCTGGATACGGTGCCAGCCAGCCTGGACGCGCTGCCGGCCATCGCCGGCGTGGTGGCTGGCCGCGTACCGCTGCTGCTGGACGGCGGCGTGCGCCGTGGTACTGACATCCTCAAGGCGTTGGCGCTGGGTGCCAGTGCGGTATTGATTGGCCGGCCATTCGTGCATGCACTGGCAGTGGCTGGCGCACTGGGCGTGGCGCATCTGCTGCGCATCCTGCAGGAAGAACTGGAAGTGGCGATGGCACTGACCGGCTGCCGCACGCTGGCAGATCTCGGCCCGGACGTGTTGTGGACGCCTCACGGCAAGGCATGAAAAATGGCGCTCCCCTGTGGGGGGAGCGCCATTCAGGCTGCGGTGCGGGCTTACTCGGTAGCCGATTGCAGCCTTACCTGCGGCCCCGGGCTGTTGCCGTCCATATTGGCTACCAGCTCGCGGCCTTGCATGCGCAGTTCGCCATCCACGAACAGGCGGGCGTCCACCACGTAGCGGCGCCCGCTGCTGACCGCGCGGCTGTCGTAGCACAGCGAATAGGCGGCCGGGGTGCCGACCTTTTCCAGCGACTGCTCCGCAACCACGGCGGGGGCATTGTCACTGTCGGTGATATCCAGCAGCCGCAGGCGCAGCAGGGTCTTGTCGCGCGGGTACTGGATTTTCTCCAGGTAGAAGGCATTGCCGTTGAGGTAGGCCAGGCTTGGCTTGCCGGTGCTGGCGCAGGCGGCCAGCAGCGAGGCGCTCAGTCCGAGCAGCAGGGTACGGCGTTGGGTATCGTGGCTCATGGTGCGGGCTGTTCCAGTTTCGGGTTGCCAAGGGTTACCAGCTGGCTGTCGCTCGGGCGCCATTCACCCTGCAGGCGCCAGGTGCCGGCCTTGTCCTGCAGCCGCACATACCAGTGCGCGGCGTTGTGGGCGGCGATCCTGCCCTGATACAGGTTGTCACCCTGACGCTGCAGGGTAATGGTCTGGTCATCCTGCTGGCGGGTAGGGTGCAGCAGTTGCAGCTCCAGCGTGGCCGGCAGTGGCTGCTTGCTGCTGGTGATGATGCGCACTCCCTGCTGGTCGTCGCTGAACATGGCCTGGGCCTTGATGCCCAGGCTGACGGCGGCCTTGTCGCGGCTCAGCTCCAGGTTGATGTCCTTGCCACGCTTGTAGTAGTCGTCGTTCACCATGTCGTCGGCGCTGCTGATTGCCAGCTGCAGGGTAACGATGCCGGCGATCACGGCCAGCGCCGGGCCGGCCATCAGTAGCCATGGCCAGCGGTCCTTGTACCAGGGGGTGGGCTTCCCGGTGGTTTTCTGCATGTCATTCCCCGATAAAACTGGATTTTTCATGTACGGTGCTGCCGTCTTCCAGCGATTCCACGGTGAAGTGGATTTCGTGGCTGCCCTTGGGGGCTTCTTCCGGCTCCACCTGGACGCGTACGGCAATCAGTTCGTTCTCGGTGGGCTGGACGGTGATTTCCTTGTGATCGGTTTCCAGCTTCATGTCGTCCATGCCCTCGACTTCGATACGGAAATGCCGCACTTGTTCCGACACGTTCATGATGCGGATGCTGTAGCTGTTTTCCAGGCGGCCATCATCGGTTTCGCGCACCAGTGAGGCGCGGTCGCGGATGACGTCTACCTTGAATGGTTTGCGCACTGCCAGCGAAGTCAGTGCCGCGATCAGGATGATGCCCAGCATCAGGACATACATCACCACGCGCGGGCGTTTCAGGCGCGACCAGAACTGGCTTTCCGGGTATTTGCCTTCGAGCGCGGCCTCGGTGGTGTAGCGGATCAGGCCCTTGGGGCTGCCCACTTTCACCATCACCTCGTCACAGGCGTCGATACAGGCGGCACAGCCGATGCACTCGTATTGCAGGCCGTTACGGATGTCGATGCCCACCGGGCATACCTGCACGCAGATGCCGCAATTCACGCAGTCGCCCAGGTTCTGCTTTTCCTGGCCTTTCTTGCGCGCGCCGCGCGGCTCGCCGCGTTTCTCGTCGTAGGAGATGATCAGCGTGTCTTCATCGAACATGGCGCTCTGGAAGCGGGCGTACGGGCACATGTACTTGCACACCTGCTCGCGCATATGCGCGGCCAGCAGATAGGTGAAGCCGGCGTAGAAGAACATCCAGAAGGTTTCCCAGGTGCCGTAGTTGAACGTCGGCAGCGCGGCGATCAGATCATGCATCGGGGTGAAGTAGCCCACCAGGGTGAAGCCGGTCCACAGCGAGAACACGATCATGATGGCCTGCGAGCTGCCCTTGATGCGCAACTTGCGCAGGCTCCAGGGTTCCTTGTCCAGCTTCATGCGTTTGTTGCGGTCGCCTTCCACCCATTCCTCGATCCACAGCATGATCTCGGTGTACACCGTTTGCGGACAGGAGTAGCCGCACCATAGCCGGCCGGCAATGGTGGTCCAGGCAAACAGGCCAAAAGCGCAGATCATCAGCAGTGCCGCCAGGTAGACGAAGTCCTGCGGCAGGATGGTGAGGCCGAACAGGTAGAACTTGCGGTTTACCAGGTCGAACAGTACTGCCTGGCGATCGTTCCATTGCAGCCAGGGCAGGCCGAAGTAGAACAGCTGGGTGCCGAGCACGAACAGGATGCGCCACTTGGCGAACAGGCCGCTCACGCTGCGCGGGTAGATTTTTTTCTGCGCGGCGTACAGGGAAACGGTTTCCAGTTTGGGGTTTTCGACTTTGACGGCGATGTCTTTGAGCTTGTCGGTCATGGTGGGATTCCTGCGAGAAGTTTCCGCCAAGGGAATGCAGATTGTATGCCCTTGGCGCAAACTTCTGGGGCTGTTTTGATTTATGAAATTATAAAGTGAACGTACCAAAAGATACTGCCCGCTTGCGCGGGCAGTATTGAGCGGTATCAATTACTGGGCTTTGGCGTTATGGGACAGGCCATAAACGTAAGCGGTCAGCAGGTGTACCTTGCCGTCACCCAGGAATTCCTTCCAGGCCGGCATCTGGTTGTTGCGACCGTTGGTGATGGTTTCGATGATGGTCTTTTCGGTACCACCATACAGCCATACGCTGTCGGTCAGGTTCGGCGCACCCACTGCCTGGTTGCCCTTGCCATCCGGGCCGTGACAGGCGGAGCACACTGCGGCAAAGGTTTCCTTGCCACGTGCGGCGCGGTCGGCATCATGCTTCTTGCCGGACAGCGACATCACGTAGTTGGCCGCATCCTTCACCTTTTCCTCGCCGAAGGCAGCGCCGAAGGCCGGCATCTGGCCCTGACGGCCGCCATTGACGGTGGTCTTGATGATCTCCGGGGTACCGCCATACAGCCAGTCGTTGTCGGTCAGGTTCGGGAAGCCCTTGGCACCGCGTGCATCAGAGCCGTGGCACTGTACGCAGTAGGTCTGGAACAGGCGCTTGCCCATGGCCTGCGCTTCGCTGTTGCCGGCCACGGTCACGACATCCTGCTTCAGGAACTTGTCGTACAGCGGCTGGTACTTGGCTTCGGCGGCAGCTTTCTCTTCGGTGTACTGGCCAACCGAAGTCCAGCCGCGAATACCTTTCCAGGTACCCAGGCCCGGATACAGCACCAGGTACACTGCGCCGAAGATCAGCGTGATGTAGAACATCAGCATCCACCAGCGCGGCAGCGGGTTGTTGTACTCGGCAAGGTCGTCGTCCCAGACATGGCCGGTAATCTCGACCTGCTCACCTTTCTTTACCGTGGTTTTCGATTGCGTGAACAGCAGGTAGGCCAGGCCTACGAACCCCACGATCACCACGACGGCGATATATACGCCCCAGAAATCACTTACGAAATCACTCATCACTCAGGCTCCGTTGGAAGCGTCCGGCTTCGGCGGCTGCTGATCCTCGTCATCGAGAACCAGACGCGCCGCTTCGTCGTAGCGCTTCTTGGATTTTTTACCGAAGGCACCCAGTGCAATCACGATAAACACGGTAAAGCAGAATACCGTGAACAGGATGCGCCCCAGATTGGTCCAGTCCATGGCTTAGCGCGCGTTCTTCAGCGCAAGGCCCAGGCCCTGCAGGTAGGCGATCAGCGCATCCAGTTCGGACTTGCCTTCCACCATGGCTGCACCTTCGGCGATTTCCTTGTCGCTGTACGGCACGCCAACCTTGCGCAGGGCGCTCATCTTGGCGGCAACACCCTGAGCATCGGCCAGGTTGCGGGCCAGCCACGGGAATGCCGGCATGTTGGACTCCGGTACCACGTCACGCGGGTTGGTCAGGTGCACGCGGTGCCACTCGTCGGAGTAACGGCCGCCAACACGGGCCAGATCCGGGCCGGTACGCTTGGAGCCCCACTGGAACGGGTGGTCGTATACCGACTCGCCTGCTACCGAGTAGTGGCCGTAGCGCTCGGTTTCGGCGCGGAACGGACGGATCATCTGCGAGTGGCAGGTGTAGCAGCCTTCGCGGATGTAGATGTCGCGACCAGTCAGTTGCAGCGCGTTGTACGGCTTCACGCCGGCTACCGGCTCGGTGGTCGACTTCTGGAACATCAGCGGTACGATCTCGACCAGTGCGGCCACGCTGATTACCAGCAGGGTCAGCACGATCAGGTACGCAACGTTTTCTTCAATCAGTTTCTGGATTTTTTCCATGATGTTTCCCTTGTCCCTTAGTGCGCGTGAGCGGCAACGGCCGGGATCTTGGCATCAACGGCACGGCCAGCGGCGACAGTGCGGAAGGTGTTGTAAGCCATGAGCAGCATGCCGGTCAGGAACAGTACGCCACCCAGGAAACGTACGAACAGGTACGGGTAGGAGGCCTTGACTGCTTCCACGAAGGCATAGGTCAGGGTGCCGTCCGGGTTCAGCGCACGCCACATCAGGCCCTGCATCACACCGGCAATCCACAGCGAGGCGATGTACAGCACCACGCCCACGGTAGCCAGCCAGAAGTGTGCTTCGATCAGCTTGATGCTGTGCATGCCGTCACGACCGAACAGGCGCGGCAGCAGGTAGTACATGGAACCGATGGAAATGAAGGCAACCCAGCCCAGGGCACCGGAGTGCACGTGACCTACGGTCCAGTCGGTGTAGTGCGACAGGGCGTTCACGGTCTTGATGGACATCATCGGGCCTTCGAAGGTGGACATGCCGTAGAACGACAGCGATACCACCAGGAACTTCAGTACCGGGTCGGTACGCAGCTTATGCCACGCGCCAGACAGGGTCATGATGCCGTTGATCATGCCACCCCAGCTCGGTGCCAGCAGCACCAGGGAGAAGGCCATGCCCAGAGACTGGGTCCAGTCCGGCAGGGCGGTGTAGTGCAGGTGGTGCGGACCAGCCCACATGTAGGTGAAGATCAGCGCCCAGAAGTGCACCACGGACAGGCGGTAGGAGTACACCGGACGGCCGGCCTGCTTCGGTACGAAGTAGTACATCATGCCCAGGAAGGCTGCGGTCAGGAAGAAGCCCACGGCGTTATGGCCGTACCACCATTGCACCATGGCATCCACGGCACCGGCATATACCGAGTAGGACTTCCACATGGAAACCGGTACTTCCAGGCTGTTGACGATGTGCAGCAGGGCCACGGCCAGGATGAAGGCACCGTAGAACCAGTTGGCCACGTAGATGTGCTTAACCTTGCGGATGGCGATGGTGCCGAAGAACACGATCGCATAGGCCACCCAGACAATGGTGATCAGGATGTCGATCGGCCATTCCAGCTCGGCATATTCCTTACCGGAGGTAAGACCCAGCGGCAGGGTGATGGCGGCAGCCACGATGACCAGTTGCCAGCCCCAGAAGGTGAATGCGGCCAGCTTGTCAGACAGCAGGCGCACATGACAGGTGCGCTGTACCACGTAGTAGGACGTGGCAAACAGCGCGGAGCCGCCAAACGCGAAAATCACGGCATTGGTGTGCAGCGGACGCAGGCGACCGTAGTGGAACCAGGGCCCAAAATTGAGCTCCGGCCACACCAGCTGGGCCGCAATAATCACGCCAACCAGCATGCCGACAATGCCCCAGACCACGGTCATTATCGAGAACTGGCGCACCACCTTATAGTTATAAGTGGATTGCGTATCCATTAGGGTTTTCTCCAAGGTTGCGAACTAGAACGTGTAAAACCGGTGACTTGAAGTCCGGGTGCGTACCCCCCATGTAGTGCTGGAGGCCCGGCAAGTCGCGGGAAGCGAGGGCACTGCTGTTGCATCGCAACAACCTTGACAAACCCTGCCCTGAAAACGCGCTCGATTCCCATTGTTCAACAGGCGATTCTAAATCAATTCGGGCATTCGCCACTAGTCGATAGAGAACTGGATGGTCGCAAATTGCCTGAATCGCACCGTTTGCAGACCCATTCCCGCCTTTGACATGCAGGCGATTATATTGTCATCGCCTGTATCGCTATTGACGCATATCAAGCCGTAAGGTCAGGCGCAGTCGATGGTGGCTGGTGCTAGAATTCGCGCTTCCTGCGTATTCATCCGGACTAGCCAACATGTCTACCGCTGTCAGCTATCGCATTCGCCCCGTTGCTCCCGAAGCCCACCTGTTCGAAGTCTCGGTTACCGTAGCCCAGCCCGCCGCTGGCGGCCAGGTGCTGCGACTGCCGGCGTGGATTCCGGGCAGCTACATGATTCGCGAGTTTGCGCGCCACATCGTGGCCATCCGCGCCGAAAGCTGCAGCAAGGCGGTAGCGCTCAGCAAGCTGGACAAGCACAGCTGGCAGGCGGCGCCGGTGAAGGGCGCGCTTACCGTGCATTACACCGTGTACGCCTTCGATCTGTCGGTACGCGGTGCCTACCTGGATGGCGAGCGCGGCTTCTACAACGGCACCAGCGTGTTCCTGCAGGCAGACGGCTTCGAGAACGAGCCGTGCGAGGTGGATATCCTGCCGCCGGAGGACAAGGCGCTGGCCAGGTGGCAGGTGGCTACCAGCCTGCCGGCGCTGGAATGCAAGAAATCCGGTTTCGGCCGCTACCGTGCGGCCAACTACGACGAGCTGATCGACCACCCGGTCGAACTGGGCGAGTTCGAGCGCATCAGCTTCAAGGCCTGCGGCGTGCCGCATGAATTTGTGGTATCTGGAAAATACCAGGCAGACCTGAAAAGGTTGGCCGCAGACACCAAGCGTATCTGCGAATGGCAGATCCGCTTTTTTGGCGAGCCGGCGCCGTTCGAGCGCTACGTGTTCATGCTGTTCGTCGGTGGTGACATCTACGGCGGGCTGGAGCATCGCGCCTCCACCGCGCTGGTGGCCAGCCGCGACGACCTGCCGCAGCACGGTGAGGCCGGTATCAATGACGGCTACCTCAAGCTGCTGGGGCTGATCAGCCACGAATACTTCCACACCTGGAACGTCAAGCGCATGAAGCCGGCGGCGTTCACCCCGTACGACCTGAACCGCGAAGGCCACACCACGCTGCTGTGGGCATTCGAGGGCATTACTTCCTACTACGACGACCTGGCGCTGGTGCGCTGCGGGCTGATCGACGAAAAACGCTACCTCGGCCTGCTGGCCAAGACCATTACCGGCGTGGCGCGTGGCAACGGCCGCACCAAGCAGACGCTGGCCGATTCCAGCTTCGACGCCTGGAGCAAGTACTACCGCCAGGACGAGAACAGCCCCAACAGCATTGTCAGCTACTACACCAAGGGCTCGCTGGCCGCGTTGGCGCTCGACTTGCACATCCGCAAGCACAGCCGTGGCGAAAAGAGCCTGGATACGGTGATGCAGGCGCTGTGGCAAAAGTGGCTGGCGGATGGCCAGGGCCTGGCCGAGGATGAATGGGAGCGCGTGGCCGAGCAGGTTACCGGCCTCAAGCTCGGCAAGTTCTTCGACATGGCGATCCGCTCCACCCGCGAGCTGCCGCTGGCGGAACTGCTGGCCACGCAGGGAGTCGAGATGCAACTGGTGCCGGCTGATAACGCCAGCGATGGCGGCAGCCTGGTGGACGAGATCGTGCCACCTGCCGTGCGGCCAACCCTGGGGGTGAAAACCGCCAGCGATGCACTGGGTGTCAAGCTGAGCGCGGTGCTGGATGGCGGTGCCGCGCAGGCAGCCGGCCTGTCTGGCGGCGACGTGCTGATTGCCGTCAATGGCGTGCGGGTAAGCGACCTGGACAAGGCGCTGCGCCGCTACCGCGTGGGCGACAAGCTCAAGCTGCATGTTTTCCGCCGCGACGAGCTGCTGAGCTTCCGCGTAACCCTGCAGGGCACGCCTGCGGATACCTGCCGCCTGCGGCTGGAAGAGAACGGCGGCAGCTGGATCAAGGCTTGAGCGTAGCCAGCCAACTGCAGCAGATAACAGAATATGACCGGGGACGCGTTAGCGTCACAACAACAAGGTGGGCGAACCACCCATTAGCAGGATTGAAGTAGATGAGCCAACAACCGCAGATCAAATACCGCAGCGACTACCAGCCGCCGGCCTACCTGGTGGACAAGGTCGATCTCACTTTCGACATCATCGAAGACACCCTGACCCGCGTGCATTCGCGCCTGGTGATGCGCCGCAACCCGGCCGCCACTGCGGCCAACGTGCTGCAGCTGGATGGCAGCGCCAGGCTGCATTCGCTGGCGCTGGATGGCGACAAGCTGGGCCCGGACGGCTACACGCTGGAAAACGAGGTGCTGAGCATTCCCAACGTGCCGGACAGCTTCATTCTGGACGTGGAAACCGAGATCGACCCGGTAGCCAACAGCAGCCTGATGGGCCTGTACGCCTCCGGCGGCAGCAACCTCTACACCCAGTGCGAGCCGGAAGGCTTCCGCAAGATCACCTACTACCCGGACCGCCCGGACGTGATGGCCAAGTTCAGCACCACCATCATCGCCGACAAGGCCAAGTACCCGGTGTTGCTGTCCAACGGCAACAAGGTGGGCGAGGGCATGGTGGACAAGAAGCGCCACTGGGTGAAATGGGTGGACCCGTACAAGAAGCCGTCCTACCTGTTCGCGCTGGTGGCGGGCAAGCTGTCCGCGCTGCGCGACAGCTACACCACCCGCAGCGGCCGCAATGTGCTGCTGGAAATCTGGACTGTGCCGGCCGATCAGGACAAGGTGGAGTTCGCCATGGGCGCGGTGAAGCGCTCGATGAAGTGGGACGAAGAGCGCTTCGGTCTGGAGTACGACCTCGACATCTACATGATCGTGGCGGTGGGCGACTTCAACATGGGGGCGATGGAGAACAAGGGCCTCAACATCTTCAACACCTCCGCCGTGCTGGCGCGGCAGGACACCTCCACCGACGCCGACTTCCAGCGCGTGGAAGCCATCATCGGCCATGAATACTTCCACAACTGGACCGGCAACCGCGTTACCTGCCGCGACTGGTTCCAGCTGTCGCTGAAGGAAGGCCTGACCGTGTTCCGCGACCAGGAGTTCAGCTCCGACCTGGACAGCCGCGCGGTGAAGCGCATCCAGGACGTGAAGAACCTGCGCCAGCTGCAGTTCCCGGAAGATGCCGGCCCGACCGCGCACCCGATCCGCCCGGACAGCTACATCGAGATGAACAACTTCTACACCATGACGGTGTACGAGAAGGGCGCCGAAGTGGTACGCATGTACCACACCCTGCTGGGCGAAGCCGGCTTCCAGAAGGGCATGCAGCTGTATTTCCGCCGCCACGACGGCCAGGCGGTGACCTGCGACGACTTCCGTGCCGCCATGGCCGATGCCAATGATGTCGATCTGGCGCAGTTCGCGCTGTGGTACAGCCAGGCCGGCACACCGCAGCTGCAGGTCAGCGGCGATTACGATGCCGAGGCACGCAGCTACACCCTGCACGTGCAGCAGAGCTGCCCGGCCACGCCGGGGCAGAGCGACAAGCAGCCGCTGCACATCCCGTTCGCCGTCGGCCTGATCGGCGAGGATGGTAGCGACCTGCCGCTGCAACTGCAGGGCGAAGACGCGGCGCAGGGCACTACCCGTGTGCTGGACGTGCGCGCCGCGGCGCAGACCTTCACCTTCATCAATGTCGACAGCACCCCGGTGCCGTCGCTGCTGCGTGGCTACTCCGCGCCGGTAAAACTGTCCTTCGACTGGCGCGATAGCGAGCTGGCCTTCCTGATGGCCAATGACAGCGATGCCTTCGCCCGTTGGGAAGCTGGCCAGGCCTATGCCGAGCGCCTGATCCGTCAGTTGCTGGCCGATCATGCCGCCGGCACGCCGCTCAAGTTGGCCGCGGGCTTCATCGATGCCTTCCGCGCGGTGTTGGAAGACCACGCCGCCGACCCGGCCTTCAAGGCGCTGATGCTGACCCTGCCGTCGGAGGCCGAGATTCTGGAAATGGTGGACGAGGCCGACCCGGCCGCCATCCACACCGTGCGCGACTTCGTGCTGGATACCCTGGCGCAGGCGCTGCGTGGCGAATGGCATGCCGCCTTCGATCTGGGCCAGACCCGCGACTACAAGCCGGCCGATGCCGGTCGCCGCGCGCTGAAGAATCTGGCGCTGGCCATGCTTACCCGCCTGGCGGATGCCTGGCCGCTGGAGGCCGCCGAGCAGCAATGCCTGCAGGCCGACAATATGAGCGACCAGATGGGAGCCATGCTGGCGTTGCGGGATCGTGATTGCGAGGAGCGCGACAACTGCTACCTGGCGTTTGCCGAGCGCTGGCAGGACAACGCGCTGGTGATGGACAAGTACTTCGCCCTGTTGGCCGGCAGCCAGCTGCCATGCACGCTGGAGCATGTGCAGGCGGCGATGTCGCACCCGGCGTTCACGCTGCGCAACCCGAACAAGGCGCGCGCGCTGCTGGGCAGCTTCGGCCGTAACATGCTGCACTTCCACGCCGCCGACGGCTCCGGTTACCAGTTCCTGGCCGACCAGGTGCTGGCGCTGGATGCCATCAACCCGCAGGTGGCCAGCCGCATCGTGTCGCTGTTCAACCGCCGCCAGAAGCTGGAGCCGGTGCGCCGCAACCTGATGACGCGCGAACTGCAGCGCATCCTGGCCAAGGACGGGCTGTCCAAGGATGTGTACGAGATCGTGTCGAAGAACCTGGCGGGCTAAGCGCCAGTTCGACGCCAACAAAACGGGCCGGATTTCCTCCGGCCCGTTTTGTTTATGCGGCCAACCTTGGCCACTTCAGCGTGCTGGCGGCTGCAGTGGCAGGCGAGTGGTGTGCTTGATCGGCTCCAGCGCCACGGTGGATTTCACACTGCGCACCAGCGACAGCGTCATCAGCTTGTTCATCACGAAGCGCGACAATGACGGCAGATCCTGCACCACGATGCGCAGCCAGTAATCTGCCTCGCCAGCCACCGCGTAGCACTCCAGCACTTCCGGCAGGTCGCTGATGGCGGCAGCGAACTCGCGTATCGATGCCTCGCCGTGGCGCTCCAGGCTGACATTGGCAAACGCGGTTACCGACAAGTCCAGCAGGTCCGGCCGCAGGGCAATGTGATAGCCCTGGATGATGCCGGCTTCTTCCAGCCGCTGGATGCGGCGGCCGATCTGCGATGCCGACAGCGGCACCTCCTGCGCCAGCTTCTGGTGGGTGGCGCGCGCATCCTTCTGCAGCGCCTCCAGAATCTGGTAGTCGTAACGATCAAGCTCGATTCCGCGCATTTTCTGCATTTCCATGGTGTGTGGTGCGGCAAGTATGCAAAAAAAGGTCTGGATACTCAAATCATGCGGCCAACGCGCATGCGCTTGCACCTACACTCGAAGCATAGGCAGCCACTGCCAACCCTATCGAGAGACAACACCATGGAAATGAATACCTACACGGTGCCGGACATTACCGTGCGCAAGAACCAGGGGCTGACGCATGCGGCGGACTTTACCCTGCCGCAACCATGGGATCGTTACACTGCCGAGGATCACCAGACCTGGGCCACGCTGTACCAGCGCCAGAGCGAAATGCTGCCGGGCCGCGCCTGCGACGAATTCCTGCAAGGGTTGGCCGCACTGGAGGTGGATGCGCACCAGGTGCCGGATTTCGACCGTCTGAATGAAAAACTGCTGGCTGCCACCGGCTGGCGCATCGTGGCGGTGCCGGGGCTGATTCCGGACGACGTGTTCTTCGAGCACCTGGCCAACCGCCGCTTCCCGGTAACCTGGTGGCTGCGCGAGCCGCATCAACTGGATTACCTGCAGGAGCCGGATGTGTTCCACGACCTGTTCGGCCACGTGCCGCTGCTGATCAACCCGGTGTTCGCCGACTACCTGCAGGCCTACGGCAAGGGTGGCATGAAGGCCAAGGACCTGGGCTACCTGCCGCTCTTGGCCCGCCTGTACTGGTACACGGTGGAGTTCGGCCTGATCAACACGCCACAGGGCATGCGCATCTACGGCGCCGGTATCGTGTCCAGCAAGTCGGAATCGGTGTACTGCCTGGAAAGCGATAGCCCGAACCGTGTCGGCTTCGACCTGCAGCGCATCATGCGCACCCGCTACCGCATCGACACCTTCCAGAAAACCTACTTCGTCATCGACAGCTTCCAGCAGCTGTTCGATGCCACCGCGCCGGACTTCACCCCGATCTACCACGCGGTGGAGCAGCTGGGCCTGCTGGGCGCCGGCGAGATCGACGCGCACGATCGCGTGTTCCATGTCGGCAACCGCGTGGGCTGGGCGGAGACTGCTGACGTCTGAGCTTGACGGCATCTACCATGAAAAACGCCCGCTGCGCGGGCGTTTTACTTGCAGGGTTGGCCGCGAGGCCTTATTCCCACTCGATTGTAAACTGATAGCTAATTGCTTGTAGTTACAGTGCTTCTGTATGTTTTGGCATTAGTGTCATGATTAATGCCATTTGATATTGTTGTGACTTCATTCCTTAAGTTTGAATAGTACTTTCACCAATTCTGCAATGGCTGTGTAGGGTTCCGGGTCATCGCGGGCACTGAATCTTTTTGCGAGGGATGTTGCTCGTTGTGTGGCCAATTCCAAGTGTTCGCGGGTTGTTGAAAATGAACCGCGTGTGCCTTTTTCATAGCCAATAATATGAGTCTTCAGTCGGTGCATAACTTCAGTTCGGTGAATAGGTGCCTGAATATTTTCGTAGTGAAGTAGTAGCCATAATTCGAAGCTAGGTACGGAGGCGATAGCTCTAAAACTGACCTGTTGCCTGTTATCATTGCGAAGCTTACCATCAATTGACTCAGCCAGGCTCAATGCATCAAAATAGGTTCGATGATCATCTCGGTCGAATACTGCATATATTTTCTCAAATGCCCGTGGCTGAATTCGTTTGTGACGATTTCCTTGTTCAAACAGGTCTTTGGCATAATTAACCACCTGGATAGGGTCAGTTCCCAGTTCGCTAGGTTGTACCTCTATGCTGGCGGTTGGTAGACGAAGCTCCCTACGAATTTCATTGAAGTAGTTAGGTTCGGTTTTGCTTCCCTCTGAAACTATCAGAATGCGGTCGTTGCTGTCGCGCTTTCCCTGTTTTCTCTCAAGCTGTTTACGTTGGCGCTCTTTGGGTGAATTGTCACGTGCCATTAGTGCTGCATCCCCATTAGATAGTCCAGAAAAGGAATGCCTCCATAGCGCCCCATCAGATAGCCTCGTTCTAATGCTTCATTTTTGCGTGGGCTGAATTCAGAAAGAGCAACTAAGTATGAGGCTTGATCTCTGTCTTTTTCTACGAACCAGATCTGATCCCGTCTAAACAGATCGGGAGCATCAAGTAGTGAAGTGTCATGGGTCGTGAATATTAGCTGTGCACCACCAGTGTTTACTTCTGGTCGGTGGAATAAACGTACTAGCTCACGAACCAATAAGGTATGCAAGCTCGTGTCAAGCTCATCAACAATTAAAGTAAGTCCCTTTGTCAGAATATCGAGTACAGGGCCAGTAAGAAACAATAGATTGCGCGTGCCGTTTGACTCATCCATTAGATCGAATACGGCCTTCCCTTGTTCTGTTACATGTGAGAAGCGTATCTGTTGCTCCTCCATTTCCTCTGTGCGAACTTCTGTTTTCCCTGCTGCTATATCGAAGTGGATGGCTTGTCCTGGGACTTTGTTGGTCACTACTTCGATATCGGCAATACTGATGTCTGCAGCGGAGAGGAAGTTACAAATTTGCTTACGCCCTTCTTCTTTTTTGAGCATCTGTATCGATGTATGGGTGCTGATTTGAGCTAGCTCATTTACGATTACCAACTGCTTGGCATACCAGTCAAACACTGGTCTTAGAGCATCACTGTTCAGTTGAACTGCTATTGATAAGAATAGTGCATTAGTTCTGGTAGCTCCTTCCCAGAGATTTTTTGCACCTTTCAGTCCGGAGCTAAAGTGGTACACATCCTTACCTGTGGCTTCGTCAAAATGTCGCTCAAACCACCGCTGGGGCTTCGATGCTTTATAGACCAGTAAGTATTCGCTCATGATGCGTTGCGTGGTCATGGAAAAGCCGTACTGGTAGCGTACACCATTCAGAATTATGGTCACTTCGAACTCTGTAGGTTGACTAGCAGAAACCGTATTTAGTTTGAAGGGATGGAGGCGATCAAAAGTTTGACCAGGCTGTAGAGCTGCAGATTCCAGTACGACATTACGCATATATTGCAGGGCTTTGATGAGGTTCGACTTTCCTCCGGCATTTGCTCCATAGACCACAGCGCTACGTAGTAGGGATGGGGCTACTTTTAGCCCTGTAGCGAGCGTGTTTGTGTCTTGATATGTGTTGTCCTTGGATGCCACAAGACTTAGCACCTGCTCGTCTCGGAAGCTACGGAAGTTTTTGACCCGAAACTCTAGTAGCATTGCATGTGTCCTCTTGAGTATTCCTTCGCATTTTGCGTTTTTTGTGCAAAAAAGCAAGTAATTTTGCTATTTGTGTGGATTGTGGCGAGAGCCACTTGTAGGGGGGATTGCCTACAGGAGCCGGGGCAGTCCAACCATGCGTGGCCGGTTTGGCATGGCATGCTATCAATGAAGATCATGGCATCACGAAATGAGCATACCAACTTCGATGCCACGAAAAGTAAGTGCTTGGCATTGCCAATTCTTGCCAGTCATTGCCAGACGCAGACATGAAAAAACCCGCACGAATGCGGGTTTCAGGGGTGGTTGGTGCTAGTCCGTGCCAGCTATTGCCAGACGCGGAATCACTCCCACTCGATGGTTGCCGGTGGCTTGCCGCTCACATCATAGACCACACGGTTGATGCCGCGCACTTCGTTGATGATGCGGACAAGTTCGTAATGGGAAAGGCAGTATATAGAGTCGGTGATGAGTGGAAAGCCTGGCCTAACAATGCGTTCCATCATGGTTCCGAAAGACCGGCTAGCAGAAGCACAGCACACGTAGACCGAGGACCATTTTCTGACCGCCGGTTTAGGGCAGAAATGGCAAGCATCAGGAAACGAAACGATAAGTGGCAGGCCAGGGTAGTGGTGGCCGGTCAGGAGGTCTGTAAGACCTTCCTATATAAAGCGGATGCTGCACGCTGGGCACGTGAGCAGCAGACTAAAATGGAAAAGGCGGTTGCGCATGGCTGCTCCGGCGACGTCCCCCCGACGTCCCCCCGGTATTGAGTAGCACGTGACTTTAGAGTCCAATCCACCATGACACGGAGATTGGACATGAAGAAACGTTTCACAGAAGAACAGATCATCGGT
>NZ_JBHRYH010000042.1:0-53423 GCF_042648905.1 Vogesella amnigena
ACCGATGATCTGTTCTTCTGTGAAACGTTTCTTCATGTCCAATCTCCGTGTCATGGTGGATTGGACTCTAAAGTCACGTGCTACTCAATACCGGGGGGACGTCGGCGGGATAGCAATGGGAACGCCAACGATCGGATCCTGGAATTCTTGCCCAAAGGGACAGGCCTGCCCGTGCTCAGTCAGGAAGAGCTGGATGCCATCTCGCACGGGCTGAACACACCTCCACGTGCAGTGTTGAAATTCAAGATGCAGATTGAGGAGTTTGCCGAACCTCTGGATGCCGTTATTGACTCGCGACAGGCCGAGAAGCATTAACCCTGTTGCACTTGGATATTGTGGCTGCCGTTAAAGGTCGCCAAAACCTAAAGACGGATTGTTTATGTAATAATATTCTATTATTTCGCAAAACGCTTCTGGCTGATTTTTGTTGAGTTTTTTCTTTATTCGCTCGAATTTTTCATGTTGTTCTGTTGGAATTTTTACATTCACGCCTACCAGTTTTACTCCCTGATCTAGCATGGCTTGCTGTTTTTTTGATTTTGAACGCTGTTGAGTATAGGATTTTTTTATTGAGTTTATTAGTTCGATTCTATCTCTGTGATCCTTAATAATTAAATCAAATTCATTGCGAATGGCGATAAAGTTATTGCACTCAGGTAAATTATTTTCTGTTTTATTGTCACGTTGTAGTTTTTTTATTGTGAATTTCTTTTTTAGTGCAAAATCTTCTTTGTACCAATTAAATAGCTCGTCCGGAATGGTGTTTTTGTTCCAGGCTGTTTCTATGTTTTCTAATAATGCTAATTTGTGCTCGTGATACATGGGCAGTGAATCAAAGATGGCAAACAAGATATCTTGTTGTCGTGCGTTTGGTGGGGTTTGTATTTCTTTGTTTTCATGAAGTTTAATTAATTTCTTTTTGATAAATTGATATTTTCTGTTATCTGGTCGATGAAAAATGTGCATTGCATTGAAATCTATCATGCCATTGATTAGGTTATCTAGAGTGCCTCGATCTAGTTTAGCTGCTTTAATTTTTATGGATTGCTTGTCAAATTTGTTATAGTCAATCCCGTCTAATAAATTCCTTCTATTCAATATCATCCACAGTAAATACAAAAATCTATTTTGTGAGAGTTGAAACTCAAGTTTTGCATCAAATCCATTTGGATGTCGCATAGTTTTCCAATGCATTTATGACGTTGGAGATATTATTTTCAAGAAAAATGACATTTGAATTTCCTTAGTCAATGTTTCCTTAGGAAATTTCTAAGTTTTGACTTAATTAATACGTTACTCCATTTCGTGTTCAATGGACAGTGCTGCCTTAAGGATAGTGTCTTCGCTATCCCATTCTTTGGCAGAGTGGCTACAACTCTGGCTGAGCTACGATGACATTCATGATAAGCGTTTGTGGAAGTGGGGGTGCTGACTACGAGATGTGATTTTGGAAGTTTTTACTGTGTAGCCCCATGGTTTGGACTAACTGCAGCATGGTGCAATCATGAAAATCATTCGACTCAAGAACGTAATGGAAACCACAGGCTTGGCACGCTCAACGATCTACAAATACATTTCGCTAGATTTGTTTCCAAAGCCGGTTTCTCTGGGGGGGGCGTAGTGTTGGCTGGTTGGATGCAGAAGTGCAGGCCTGGATTGTCAGTAAGGTATGTGAGCGTGATGGTGTGAGTGAATAATGTAGAGAAGCCATGGCCAATGATGACCATGGCTTTTTATCAGAGTTATACATTGCAATGTTTATTGATGGTGCATGCAGAAATTGACTGTGTACATGGCGTAGACCCGCAGGCTGCAGTTTCGGTATATAGTAGTATTAAGGTTTATTAAGGTTTTGTTAGTTATGGTAATTTATTAACTAACAGAAATAGATTAAATATCAAGAACGAAGATAGAGAAACACGGATAGAGAGAAAGTGGATAGGCACAGCACCGTAAGAGTGCTGGGCATGTTGTCACTAGGAGATAAGAGAGGGCCGCAGAGCCCTCTTAGTATTTTGTACAGGATAAACATGGCAGGGGTTTATCCCCATGCCAATGTTCAAGTAGCAATAGTAAAAAATTACAGCACTGATTGACTTTATGTGTCTCACTAAAAGGTCAATCATGAAACGTCATCCACTTAACTCAAGCCTGCATCTTTACAGAGGTCACGTTTACAACGACAAGCCTATCTTGCATGACAAGGGACCGTTCGTTGAAGAATATCTTGAATCTCTTGAATGGGTAATCGAAGCGGCTCTCAGTGACAATCCTCGCGTCTTTGGTTTTCGCGTAGAACTTCGATTTCCAGATCGTATCAACTTGGATAGCAAAGTGTATACGAGTAAAGCTATCACTCGATTTATCGAGTCACTAAAAGCCAAGCTTGCCCATAACCGGCAGCAAGCGATGCGCACGCGTCGCTACGCACATGACACAGCGGTGCGTTACGTGTGGGCCTGTGAGCAGAACGACTCAGTAAATCCACACTGGCATGTGGCGATCCTGCTCAACTGGGATGCCTACAGGTCATTGGGGCGCTTTGAGCTTGGGCGCGACAACATGTACAACCGCCTGGTATCGGCCTGGGCAAGTGCATTGAAGATGACGGAGCATGAAGCGGTAGGGTTGGTTCACATACCGAACAATCCTGCATACGAGCTGCATCGTGATGATCAGGCATCTATCGATGCCTTCTTCCTGCGCGCTAGCTACCTATGCAAGGCGGATACGAAGCAGTACGGCAATGGTCGACACGGCTTCGGGAGTAGTCGTCGATAGCCAGGAGCTAAGTAGAGGGCCACGGGTACGCCCGTGGTCTTTTTTTGGAGTGTGGTGATAACAGAGGGCAAGGGGGCCTGTCTCAATCAAGATTGTTGGTATCAGGAGGGCATGGAAATGGAGCTGGTCGGGGCTCGTGCCGGGGAGGGGAAGTCAAGGAGCGGGGCGTATTGCCAATTGATCCGCCAGATGGGACAAGAGGATGCACTACTTCAAGTGATTGTTGCCCCCGGTACTCGAGAAATGTCGCCGTTCAGTACTTAGTGCTCATATCTGCTCACGGGGAGTGGGAAAGACCAGCATGGCTGCTTTCTCATCGGGAAGGGACGGCTCCCGAATCTTCGCCGCCTGATGACAGCTTCAAGCTGAATGACAGCTGACGGATCAGTGCGCGGCCCTACAGATTTGGGTGTGCCAGTGGCAATTGAATAGCTGGTCATTGGCATGCCCACCCAAAGTGCAGCGAGCTTCTAGTAAATCTCAGTACGGCCATGTCTATAATCAATCGTGTTACGCCATCGACATGATGAGGACTGACATGACCGCCAATCAGCACTCTACCGATGAAACAATCAGGAAAACGCTGCACTCCGTACGCACCCTGCTTGGCATGGAAGTCGCGTTCATCTCCGAGTTCAAGGACGCTCGTCGGATCTTCCGTTACGTCGACAGTGCTGAGGGCAGCGTCCCCAGCGTATGCGTGGGCCATTCAGATCCGCTGGAGGAAAGCTACTGCCAGCGGGTGGTCGATGGTCGCCTGCCAGAGCTGATTCGGGACGCCCAGCAAGTCCCTGAGGCTTTGACCTTGCCAGCAACGACAGTAGTGCCGGTTGGCGCCCATCTAAGTGTTCCCATCCGATTCAGTGATGGGCATATCTATGGCACGTTTTGCTGCTTCTGTACGTCTCCCGACGCTACCCTGAACGACCGCGACATCCGGACCATACGGCTGTTTGCCGAAGTCACCGGCAAGTTGATGGAACAGCAGATTGAGGAAAGCAGTATCCATCAGGCCATCGTGGACCGTCTTCAAGACGTGCTGGACGCAGAGCGCTTTACCATTGTCTACCAGCCAATCATCCATGTTGCCCAGCACCGAATTGTCGGGTACGAGGCACTAACGCGTTTCTCGGCCGAGCCGATACGCTCGCCCGACCTATGGTTTAACGAAGCCGCCGAAGTTGGCCTTCAGGAGTCGTTGGAGTTGGCCGTAATCCGGAAAGCGCTCCAGGGGTTAATCCATTTCCCGGACGGTACCTGCCTGTCGCTCAATGTCTCCCCCTCGACCCTCCTAAAGGGTTCCCTGGATGCAGTGTTGGCAAGTTTTCCCTTGGAACGTTTGATGCTGGAAGTCACAGAGCATGTTTCCGTCGACGATTATTCCTCGATTTCCGCTGCCCTCAAGCCACTGCGGGAGCGTGGCCTGAAGCTGGCGGTAGATGATGCCGGCGCGGGCTATGCTAGCTTTCGCCATATCCTCAAGTTACAGCCGGATGTAATCAAACTTGATGTCAGTTTGATCCGGAAAATCGACAGTGATACCGGGTGCAGGGCTTTGGCAGCGGCACTCATTCGGTTCGCTGAAGAAACGGGCAGTAAGATTGTTGCCGAAGGGGTCGAAACAGTGGCGGAGCTGCACGCCTTACGCGAATTGAAGGTCGCCAAGGTGCAGGGCTACCTGCTCGGATGCCCGGCCTTGATCGATGCCCTGCCATCCAGACCTGCATGGGGTGCGTAGAGATCCTGCTAGGAGATGGCTATTGGAAAACCGCAGAAGACTGACTGGATGTGAGCTGGGCTTGTCTGAAACTCTGTGCAAGCCGGCTATTTCCTATCCGTCAGTACAACGGCTGCTAAGGCCGAACTGCCGCCGACCAAGCTAGTGCATCGTCAGTTGGTCGGCCAAAGCTGGCGTTCAGCTAGATCGGATGGAGAGGCCGGTATCGGGCTGTCAGCTGCCCTGGTGCCAGGTTAGCCTCGGATGTCCGCTTTCCATTGCTGTCTAGGGCAGCTCCCGATCCAAAGTGGAACTAGTCAGCATTGAAAAGCAGACTGTCAGGAACGTGGAAATGTGCGGCCTGCGCGGCTTTCGTGCAGAACCGCTCGACTGCAGAACTATGTGGCCGAGCGCCATGAATACCCGACGTCCCCCCGCTTTCAGTAGCAGGGGGGCGTCGTACCGCTAACACTTTGACATGGCTTTGTAATGGTCTGGATATCCAGCTTTTTCGAAGATCAATCTCAACCCATCTTTGAATGTCTTGTAGTCAAATTCTTTCATGTCAATAATGTTTTGCCCAAGGGAGTGGGACTCCCTATTTATGTATCGGCAAAATGCTTGGAATTTTGCATCTTGAAGTTCAGGCATTTGAAAGACATTGCTTAGGTCTTTCTTACGTACGAAATTGAAAAAATACTCGATGATGTTTCGCATGCAATTCGCGATAAGCGCTGGAGGTTGGTTGTTGTCGTTGATGACCGACCAATATGCTTGGTAGTCATTCTGTATCTCCTCGTACTTCATTTCTTGAATTTCGCTGCCAGAGGGGCGCTTTATTAACCTGAAAAGTTTTTGAGTTTCCTTTCTACGGTCGTGATTGGTTTCGGTCAGCTCGTAAAAAAAATATAGGCTGTGAGTCAATACAATCACTTGGCAGAATCGATCATCTTTAAAGAACAGCATACGAATCAATCTCCCCACGTTAAAGACGAAAACGTGTGACAAACTAGAAATTGGATCATCAATCACTACGATGCGCTGAGTGTGGGTGTCGTCAATACTTGATTTGCCTTTGCAAAGCTCGCAAAAATACAAAAAACTGATTATCATCTTCTCGCCTTCACTGAGAGAGTGAAAAGCGTCATTATTCGCTCCTGTACGCACTACCCGATAGAGACTGTCTGAGTGTTTTTTTACAATGAAATCGGCTATGCCTAAATCTACAAGGCCTGCATTGATTGAATCTACCGCTTCGTCAATGTTCACCGTTTGCTTCTGTATCTCTGCTATCTGTTCCTTAATTCTTGCAAGATCGGCGTCTGTTTTGTCTATTTCAGCATTCAAGGCCTTAAGCTTCTGATTTGCAGCTTGCTGATCTTTTTCAAACCGAGATACTGTTTGGTCGTATTGCCACCGCATCAGCAGCCAAAACTCTTCTTTTAGATTCTCCAGTGATTCTTCGCGGTTTTGCAATTTTTGATTGTATTCATTTGTTATCTTGTTGATGGCTGCAATTTCTGAATTAAAATCTTCTGCCAAACTGGATGTGTCGGCCAAAGTTACAATAACCTTTGGACTTTTAATTTTTTCACCTATTTTTCCGGAATTGGATTGCATGGTCGTGACGAGTAAATGGTACTTACTCAAAAGTGAGCTCTTATGCTCTTGTGCGAATGGGTGATCTGTAAATGCAGCAACCCCAGGCAAAGACTCAATAGCAAATTGGTACTTCTCCTGCATTGTAGTTAACGCATCCAGTTGCACCTGATAGTTTTCATCGAAATACGATCTAACGCTTTCAACGAATTTTTGGGTGATAGTCGCCTCTTGGCAGAATGGGCATTGTGTCCCAGTCTCACCAACACCATTAGTTAGGAATTCAATACCTTGTTTGACCCAATCTGCATTTCCTATCTGCTCAATCAGTGCCGCAACCTCACTGTCAGCATTGCCAAGTATAGACGTGCTGAAAAGTTTATCAGACTCGATATCATGCGCTTCGAATTTAATATCCGACAATAGATCCTGAGAGTTTGCCTCATCACCTTTGAGTGCATCCACATCATTTCGTATTGCTTGTATGTTTCTTGTCGGCTCGAGGGCTGGTTTTGTAATATTTATCAAATGCTCAAACAGTGTTTCTTTTTTCCCCATTAGACCTTTTAGACAGTACTCAAGGACTCGATCTCCACCTGTGTATGTTTTTTTGATACTCCAGACTTCTTCTGTAGCTTGCTGTTTCTGAGTGATTAATGTCTGGTTTGTTTGTTCTTTTTCGTTGTATTTGCACTGAAGCGTCTGCTCTAGTTGCGTTTGCTTTTTCGTTTCTACTGCAATTCTTTGTTCAGCTTCTGTGTTGTTTTTTGAGAGGCTGAAAATTCCTTTTAAGTTGTCAGTGACAAAAAAATTATCTCTTATGAATTTTTGGTTGTAGACTAAAACTGGTGTAGCTTGGGTTAGTGTCTTACTGCAAGAGCTGAATTCTGGATCATCAGGTGAGTAAAGAAAATTAGATATTGTTGATTTTCCCGCGCCGTTTAGGCCGTAGATCAAATTGATCTTTTTGTCGGTAACAAGGCTCGTCGTGTGCTTGTAGCTGGCGACTTTATCCATGCGTATTTCGGTGATCACTTATCTCAACTCCTTACGCTAAGGCGTATAACTTAAAGTAGATGGCATTAATTCTGTTTAAGCTGCAGTGGCACCATATTTTTTGTGGTGGCATCAACCTGTAAGGTTCACCAATAGAGACATCTAGTAGTCACTAAAAATGGTTGCGTGAATAGATGGCGGCTATATTTGGCAAGTGCAATGACATATGGATTGTACCGGCCGTACTCTCGACTGCCACCCTATGAGCATCTCTTGCCTACGGCTGCTTTGAAGTAATTTACCCGACTTCCACTCTTGGCCGATTGCCCCATTTCAATGGAAATTCCACAAAGCCGACGTTCAGATTGTTACGATAATACCGAACGGCAGCTTTATTGGTGAACACCACAATGAGCACTTCCAGCCACTTGCGGTCGCTCGTGATTGACTCTTTATGCCGGATTCAATGCGTCGCACGGCGCAAGAGCTTCGCGCAGCCTGTCCTTCATTGAATTGTTTATATCGATGAACCACTCGGGTTTGAGTTCCGAAGCTGCCGACATCGCTTTGGCCCATTCCGGCATCACGTGCGAGTTCTGAACCGCGGTGCGAATTTCCGCAATAGCGGCTTGCGGATCAACGGTCGCTTGGAAGACTCCTGCGTTGTTCAATGTGTCAAAGATCACGCCACCGATCACCGATTCACACTTCGTGATGATGTTCAATACGTATTTGTCGAAGGCGTGGAACGTCTTGATATTTGCTGGGTTCGTCGCATTGTTTTGGAAGCTTGGTTCCGCGACGGGCATCAGGAAATCACCGTTCACGTGTGCGGCGGATGTAATGTCGTATCCGCGATGGATGATGGCGTTCCTCAGGTACTTAATGTATTCATAGTTCGACTTGCCATCCTGAAACCCAGGGAAGACGAACCGCGCATACAACTCAGTCTCGAAGGATTTTGGCGGCAGCGGCGTCGGTTCGCGCATTAGCTCAGTTGCCGACAACAGGTTCTGGAAATAGGTGCCGTACTGCACGCGCATATCTGTGAGCGCGATCTCGGTGAGTGGCGTGCGAAACGACAAGGCTGCACGCAGCGCGGTCTTCCGTGCCGTCATGTACCAAGTCAATGCGTGAAGCATATCGCGGGTTTCGGGGCTGAGAGTTGTCATTCGCATTCCAGACGGATGTTCATGCTCGTGCATCTTAGTTGTCAGTTGCTAATCCGTATACACACTCAGCATAGTCGATCGGCATGTAAATCATTCGCGCGCGCCAATCGTCCCGGCCATTGACTGCAATGGGGCGAAAGTGAGCGTTCCCCAAGTCAGAAAGCCGCCCTTCGGCTACGGTGCAAGGAAAATGCCCGGTATGTTGCCCTGAACAGACACTCAGAGCTGATGGGGAGGAAGACAGCTTTGGCCGACCAACTGACGATGCGTCAGCTTGGTCGGCAGCAGTTCGGCCAAAGCGGTCGGTGAGTCCTTCAAAGAAACATGGCGGTTCTGCTTACAGACCAGCCATTGCCATTTTTCTTAGACTAGGGCTGCCTGCAACAGTCGTGGCGATTCACTTATTACAACAGCACAAGATTTTCAAAAATATTATTCCCTCAATTTTCATAGATATGATGAACCTCAAGATAGATGTGCTCCGTGCATTGAATTATTACATATGCATGTTCAAGCCAAGCTTAAACGACTCGCTTGAGCTCGGATTAAATTATTAACCTTGCTGATTATACCTATTTCTAGGTATCTTAATTTTTATGCTCCGATCTCAGCTTGGCTGTTTACGCAAAAATTAGCCACACGTTTCTTGCTTCAGATACGTTTGCTTGTGAGCAGTATCCACCTCAACTGCCACAATCAGTGCCCGTCCAGTTTCAAGAAAATCTTTTATTAATCGAGCAAGACTGTCGCTTTGATTTGAACTAGTACCGATCCAGCCACGATTAACCATTGACGCAAATTCAGTATTTGTCAGATATCGTGGTGAATTTTTAAAGGTGATAAGTCTCCCGCCTTGCTTGCCTTTTGGGCCGCTTTCTCCCAGTAAAAACTTCATGTAATCGTTAGTAATGTACATTCCAGCAATGAGCTTTTCCGTCGCAGCCTGCAAACCTTTGTTTGGAACTAGCTTGTACAGAAATCCGTCATGATTAATTCTAAACCCACCATGGCTTGATGTCTTTGTATTTATTTTTATTTTATCATGAAAATCATCTATACGAGCTACCTCCTTATAAAGCTGTTCATCAGGTCTATAATAAAACCCTTCAGTATCATTTTTTTCTTTCATGAGTTTATACTGAACTAAAACAAAAGAATGAAAGCTTTTGTTGTAATAAATTAGATCAACACCTAGCGTGCGCTCTAAGGGGTTTTTATTGGCGTAGACAACTTCTAGGAATCGACTCCCTTGTTCGAAAACTGAAACTCCCATGCAATGCAACGAGGGTTTTTCATTCTCCCAGTTAAATAGATCATGTTGAATCGCAGACTCTTCTTGGATATAACGATCAGGAATGCCCGATAAAAATGAAATTGAACTATCATTAGGAATGTTTAAATCAGCATCCATGGTATGGTCATCGTAATTGCTTACGTTATCAAGTTTTGGCGCCCATGACTTGAGAACATCCTTTCTAAGCTCGTTATGGCCGCTAAAAATATCAAGAGCAGCACCCAAAGCTTCACGTTCCTGAGCGAGGATCTCAGCAGACTCGCCCCTTAGCCTATATTTTGAAACGACGGTTAAAGATATTAGCCTCTCGATTTCATTGGCCATATTTGGCCGGATTTTCATTAAAGCTTGGATAGTCTCCGACCAAGTTTTTTCTGGCAACCTTCCCCCTCTGCCACTTGAACTCTTCATGAAGTGTAATTTTGTATTTTGAGACAGTAAACCCTCAACTTCATGAAGAGGAACGGAGGACAAGTCAACCAAATCGGAGAACTCAACTCGTGACTTTCCAGTCACCACTCGACTGCCTTTTGTGGCGAGCGCTATAAAGTCAATTGTGTGCCCTGTAAAGGAGAGCAGCACGACTTGAATCTGGTTAATTGCCCAATCATGCACGCTTAATGCATCAGAAAATCGATTATTTATTCGCTCTTCACGCAGCAAATAACTTCTATTATTTTCATCAAAGTGAATAATTAGCCCTGCTGTTTTCATCATTTCTATCCTTCTCGATAACCACTAACCGTCAAGTTAACCGGCACTGCGCGGCTTTATCGTGAAGTGTCCAGTGGTCGAAGCTGTCTTTCATTGGTGTTACTCATAGTGGTTGCCTTACAAATAATTCCAGACATACTCAGCCCGGGCATGAATGCCTTTTGCTGCTAAAAAAGGGGAGCGTCGTTTACTTATTAAAATGGTGCTCAACCTCACCCCCTTTGGTCGCTGCACTGCAATTTATTCGCAAGGTTGCGCAGGTCGACCATCGCTGGCTTACACCTTTTTGCAGGGTTCGGCTCCCTCTCTATCCATTGTGGTCTGTCGGGGGGGGGGGGGGGCAGCCAATAGCCAATACGCACGACTTGCATAGGACCGCGTTTTACTAGAAAATAGAAACATCGCTCGTCATTCGACGACAACTGGGCAACTCCTATACCTTCCCAACCAATGGAAGGTGACGGTCGAGGACCTACCCCCTGGGGCAACCTAGGGGGTGGATAGGTCTTCAAGTGGCAACATCACGCTTTGCCTTTTCGAGCTTGTACGCTCTAGCATCTGCCTCTCGCAGCGGTCGAATTCTTTCAATTGCTTCACACGCATACGGATAGTTTGTTGCTTTGAAGCTTCCATTCTTGCCTTCAATATTTTCCCGAATCTTTGCAGTGATTACTGTATTCAACAGCAGTAACAGTTCCCGATCTTCGGATTGCAGTGCCAATCTACCGTAATAATCAAGCAAGCGCATACATTGATCACATCCCGGTGATTTTATATCCCACTGAGTGATGAGATTGATGCCTTCTAAGAAAAACTGGCGGCCCGCCGTTTTTGATGCATCGGCTTGCTGACTTAAAAAGAAGACTTGTTGCTGCTTTGACTGATGAAAAGTGAAGTAAAGAACAACTGCAAGTGATATTGAGCCGGAAAAAGCGGAAGTATGACCTCCAAAAAAATCTCCCAACTGCCCTAACTCAGAAAGATTGTGATCCGCTGAAAAGCTAATCACGAGATTTTGACACCCAGCAACTATCAGACTTACGATCGGAATGACAGCTAAAATTCCGACCACCATAAGTAGCGCGACCATCCAACGGGGCGTTTCTTTGAGAAAATTGTAATGCATGATCTCTTTTTGCTAATATTTTAAATAAGGATGATGAAGAATAAATGGCCTAGACTTTTTTTCCCTTACCTAACACCCATTTAACACGAATGCCGGTTTGTGTTTCATCTTCTCGTGCAATTATCCCTTGATCTCGGAGTCTGCTGAAAATACTGGTGATTTGCTCTGCCGAATCCAATGCCAAGAGATCAAGTGCCTGTCTATTTGTGATTTTCCTATGCTGCTTGATGAAGTTAGTAATAATGGTGGCAAATTCACCCTTTGGTTCTCTATGCAGGGTAACACTCAGACTTACACCGTCTTCAATAAATGAAGGATCGATAAAACCAGCTTTGCGCATGCGTTCAACAACTGTATTTATCCCTTCACCCAAGTCTTTATTCGGGGCGTTTGGATATTTCGAAAGTAGCCTAACAAGCTTTGGGTTTCTAGAAAATCGTGCATCAAGGATATTTTTAGTTGTCACGAAGCCAGGGAGTCGACCTGGGCTACGAAATTCAACGCGATTTCTATAAACACTAATCAAGACATTGTCAGAAACAGCATAGTCTCGATGAAGAACTGAATTTACGAGCACCTCATAGAGCGCCTCGTCAGGATAAGTAGGAGCCGAAAGGCCTTCCATCGACCAGCAGATACATCGACTGATAACCTCTTTGAGCGTAATGAAAGCAAGTTCAATTTGTTGTTTCAGTGGCCCTTCTATGGTATGCCGATCATCGGTGAGGTGGTCCCGCTCTATTTCCTCATGGGAAGAGTCGTAACGCACAATCTTGACTGCACACTGTCGTGGTACCACAGCACTAGGGTTCTCAGAGAATAACAGTGCAGAAGCGATGGTCGGCGCATAGCTTTTCGCATCAATTAGTCGCTCTTGCAATGAAAAAGCCAATGGATCTTTATTGGTGACGCTAAGTGAGGAAAGAAAATTTCTTAGAGGAAGCCCGTCGATTATGGGGTCTGGTGCAACGGTTGTGAGGAGGGTGTCTTCTTCGGAAATAATTCCCTTTGCACGCATTAATTCCTGCACTTTTGCGGCGGGGAGTTTTATATTAGATGCACCTCTACGGATAAGCACATCACCGGATGCTGTCTCATGGACTTTTAGGCTTTTTCTAATAACAATTTCTAGCACATAGTCACGTGTCAATGTGCCATCGCGAAAGAGAAATCGGTGACTGAAATCAATGCCAGGATTGAGCCCCGACAGGGACTGAATGAATCCGTTGTATTCTTCGATGGACTTTTTTCCAACCCAACGCTTTAGTGGGACTTCCTCTTTTGCGATGTCTTCAATACCAATAACCAGAGTTCCTCCTTCAGCATTTGCGAATCCCACTGCAGCGTCTTGAACTTGGCTAGGCTTCATTCTGGCTGATTTTCGATCGAAATAGTCGTTCTCCTGTTGTTGGCAGAGGTCGAGAACTTCCTCATCTCCGATCATCACGATCATGCTCATGTATTTCAGCCTTTCATCTCGTACTCCCCTCCAAGCATTACTCGGCATAGGGATTTGGTTGACAGTCGTTGGCTGTTATCGTAGCACAAATGGCATTTGTCATATAAATTCTGCTTATGACATGTCTTTCGACCTGAACTATGGGTTCCAGCACTGGTCACCAGTCTTGCATACGTCGCTTTTCATGCTCCACTCGTAATCGTCAGCGTCATTGCAGGTCAGCTGTTTTGCCAATAAGGGGGACTGTGCTGCGACTCCGTAATGGCTGTTTTATTCGCGATAACGGTCATACGTCTCTCCGTATGCGAATAGCAACTATGGCCGAATTCCTGTCGGTTCACACGAGAGATTCCAGAAAATTACAGCTACATATCACCTCATCGATACAAGCCGAAGTCTGTGATGACGTTCGGCAATCTCGATCTGCCCCGGCTCTGTTCGGGGCATTGTTCATGGAGAAGGGGATATGTCACATCTGATTGAAACCATGGCCTTTGTCGGTGCCACGCCCTGGCATGGGCTGGGCAATCAACTGACCGAGCAACAACCGCTGGACGTGTGGCAACACGAAGCGGGGATGAACTGGACCATTGAGCAGAGCGATGTGCTGTTCAATGTCGCCAGCGACGGGATGCATATCCGGCTGCATAGTGACGCCAAGGTGCTGTATCGCTCCGATACGCTGGCACCCCTCTCGGTGGTCTCGCCACGTTACAAGGTAGTGCAGCCACACGAGGTACTACATTTCTATAACGACCTGGTGCATGCCGGGGGCTTCGAGCTGGAGACGGCCGGCGTATTGAAGGGCGGGCGCAAGCTGTGGGCGCTGGCCCGCACCGGCCAGGAAACCCTGCTCAAGGGTGGCGACCGGGTCAAAGCCTATTTGCTGTTGGCCACCAGCTGCGATGGCACGCTGTGTACCACCGCGCAGTTCACCTCCATCCGTGTGGTATGCAATAACACGCTGCAGCTGGCAGTCGGCGATAGTCGTGGCGCGGTAAAGGTGCCGCATTCGACAGTGTTCGATCCACGGGCAGTGAAAGAGTCGCTGGGTATTGGGCTCTCGGCATGGGATCGCTTCATTGGCGATATCAAGCTGCTCAGTCGCCGGCCGGTGTCGCCGGAAGAGGCACGCCGTTACTTTGCCGAGGTGCTGGAAGAGCCGCTGCAGGAAGAGGGCGACGATGCGGTCACCTCCCGCGCCATGCAGCAGTTGTCAGTGCTGTATGCCGGCGGCGGCATGGGCTCGCTGCTGTCCAGTAGCCGTAACACCGCTTGGGGGCTGGTCAATGCTGTCACCGAGTATGTCGATCATCGGCGTCGTGCCCGTAGCCAGGACTACCGTCTGGATTCCGCCTGGTTTGGCCAAGGCGCGCAGCTGAAAGACAAGGCGCTGCAGCAGGCAATGCTGTTGCTGGCGTGAAGCGCTGTCGGCTTCCGCTATCTGATTTTACTTTCCCACTATGCAAGGCCCGGCCGGGGTTACCCGCCGGGCCTTATGCCGTTCTGGAGGTGTGTGATGCGAGAACGTTACGGCCAGGCGCTGCGCTTGGCATCCACTTTGGAGCTGTCCCGTCAGCAATGGCTGGCAATTCGTGGTCTGGGCATTGGTTCATCCGATGCGGCATCCGCTGTTGGGCTGTCACCGTACAAGAGCGCGCTGACGCTGTGGCTGGAGAAAACCGGTCGCCGCGAGCCGGAAGACCTGTCCGGCAAACAGGCGGTGCTGTGGGGGACGGTGCTGGAACCGGTGCTGGCCAATGTCTACGCCGAACAAACCGGGCGCCGGGTACGCCGCGTCAACGCGGTACTGCAGCATGCCGAGCACCGACACATGCTGGCCAACCTCGATCGCGAAGTGCGCTGCCCGGAATTGGGGCAAGGCATTCTGGAGATCAAGACCGCCAGCTATCACAGTGCGCCGCAGTGGGAAGAGGGTATTCCTGTCGCCTACCAGTGCCAGGTGTTGCACCAATTGGCCGTCACCGGCTTGCAATGGGCCGACGTGGCGGTGCTGATCGGTGGCCAGGACTTCCGTATTTACCGGGTGGAGCGCGACGACGACAAGATCGCCGACCTGATCGCCCGCGAACGCGACTTCTGGGCACTGGTGCGTTTCGACCAACCGCCACCACCGGATGGCTCCGAGGATGCCGGCCAGGCCCTCAACTGGTTGTTCCCGCGCGATAACGGCACCACCCTCGACCTGTCCGATTCCACCGAAGCCAATGGCCTGTTTCACACCCTGTTGGCGCTGCGGCAGCAGCGCGAAGCGCTAGAGCAGCAGGAAGCCCACACCCGGCAACAGCTGCAGACCGTACTCGGCGATGCCACCGGGGCGGTGTTCGCAGCAGGCCGTATCAGCTGGAAGAAACCCAAGGACCGCGAGCAGCCGGATCTGGAACGGCTGACGGCCGACTATCCCGGCTTGCTGCAGCAGTACCGCAAAGCCGTCAGTGGCAGTCGCCGCTTTGTCATTCACACCGAAAGGAAGTCAGCATGATCAAGGGACTCGCCATCACCCCGCCCGTAATAGGGCGCATCAGCATTGGCAAACTGATCCAGAAGGACAACAAGTGGCTGCCGGAGAAAGACGACAGCTTTACCCTCACCACCCAGGTACAGAACCGCGAAGGCTGGTTGCTACACCCCCTGCATCAGCCACTGGCGGATCAAGCTAGCAACGGCAAGATCCGCGCCATTCCGGTACGGCTGCTGTTCAACAGCAGTGAACTCAACCTGCGTGCCGAGTACAGTGCTTTCGACCGCCAGAGCGGGCGACCGCTGTGTGTCGGCAATGGCGAAACCGCCCGCCGGGCCACTAAGGAAGGCCTGGAAGACGTCAGCTGCCCCGGTCCCGACCGCTGCCCGTTTGGCCAGAGTACTGGCTGCAAGCTGTATGGTCGGCTCAACGTCCAGGTGGACGGGCAGCAGGATGCGCTGGGGACGTTCATCTTTCGCACCACCGGCTACAACTCGGTGCGCACGTTGGCGGCACGGCTCAAATACTTCGAGGCAGTCAGTGGCGGCCTGACCCACTACCTGCCGTTGCTGCTACGGCTGCGCGCCAAAACCACCACCCAGTCGTACCGTACCCCGGTGTATTTCGTCGATCTGACGCTGCGCGACGGTGACGACCTGAGCAAGGTGGTGGCGCAAGCTAGGGCCGACGCCGAACAGGCGTTGGAAGCCGGCATTGATACCGCACAACTGGAAACCGCCGCCAAAGCGCTACTCGGCAATGGCCAGTTTGAGGATACGGTAGAGGAGGTGCCGCAATTGCTGGAAGAGTTCTATCCGGAAACGGAGGCAGAAGGCGAAGGCAGCAAACCGCCAACCCCGACTAGAACGACCCGGCTGACGCGGCAGCTGGGCAAGGCCAGCCAGCCACAGGGGGAACGGTGACTGGCCGACTGGACAGGTTGGCCGCAGACCAGAACGGCATCATCTACAACAGTAAGGAATGCGCGGTGTCTCTCTCCTCCACGCAGTGCATTCTTGCTTACTTGCCTGTCTGTACGTCTCGCCCTCACTGTTCCCCTGCGGTGAGGGCATTTTCTTCGGGCGTCAGTCTGGCCTCTCCAAGCGCTGTACCAGCCTTTCCACCACGTCGATCACCAGCACCCGATCGGCATCACCCAGTGCGCCCAGCAAGCGGCTCAGGTGCTGTGCCTGATCCTGTAGCCGCGGGCTGACTTCATTCAGCAGTTCCGTCACTTCGCAGTCGAAGATGGCCGCCAGTTGCACCAGTCGGGCTACGGTCGGCATCACCGTGCCGCGCTCCATGCGCGATACCGCCTCGTTGCCGATGCCCAGTTGCTCGGCCACCTGTTCCTGTGTCAGTTCCCGCGCCAGGCGCAGGCGAGCAATCGCCTTGCCGATCACCTTGGCCAGGGCTTTCTCATCGATCTGTGGCATTACATTCTCCATGTCAACTTAAATGGTGGATGCTCAACCGATTGACATGAAGTGCTTTTAAAGTTGAAACTCATCGAAATTGGTTGTTGTTGATTGGATGAGGACCACGACGGCTACCTGATTTGGCCGTCAATTTTGTGATGCGGGTTTTGCGGCACGCTGCCGCACGACCCATTGAGATAAGGGAGAGCAGTATGAAGAAAGTCGTAATCATGACCGTCTTGGGCCTGGTGCTGGCAGAGACGGCGCAGGCCGCCCCCGGCGTTGGTGCGTGTCTGGCACCGAAGAGCAAGGTGGGCAGTGATGGCCGGTTGCAGTTCCCGAAACCGGTGTACCTGTATGCCACGCCGGATCGCCAGGCGAACAAGCAACTGCTGAAGGTGTTCTCGCCGGTCAGCGTTACCGCGGTGGCGAAAGGGGGCTGGGTGCAGCTGGCGACGGTACCCGATTACAGCCAGGCGGACCCGAATGCCGGCGCCGGCAAGGTCATTGGCTGGGCGCTGACGAGCGACTTCTCCGCCCAGTCGCCACGCAACTGCGCCTGATGCGTTAGCCGCGTGCGATGACGGTCTCGTCGCCGATTCATGTCCTGTTGCCAGGTAGGCGTCGTGAGCCTGTAGTCCTTTCTCGCGGCCAGTAACAACCGGCGGGGCCTGATCGCTCCGCCTTTCATTGTCAGAGGGTTTCATATGCAAGCACGCACTCTTAAGCAGCTGCTGATTTGCTTCACCATCTTCCTGCTGCTCACCGTGATGGCGGTGTTCTCGTCATCGATCTATCTCGGCTTCTTTGGCTATGTCGCCATGCTGATCGTCGGTACCACGACCACCACCATTGGCGTGGTGGTTGGCGATGCCATTCGCCGCTTTGCCATGCCTGACCTGGTGTTGGCCGCCGATGGGGTGGATCTGCTGCGCAAGAAAGTGTTCTGGCTGGTTGGCCCACAAGCCATCGGCTGGTTCGTCGGCTACATCGCCTTCAAGGGCGTGATGGGCAAACTAGGCTTTTACCTCTAAGCCGCTGGGTGGCGTGCATCCAGCAGGGAGCAATACCATGACCAAAACCATGCTGTGGGGGCTGCTGGCTGTGCTGCTAGCTGCCTGCTCAGGGGGTAACGAGTACAGCAGCGAGGCCAAGAATGGCTTCCTGCGCAGCTGCATCGCCCGGAACTCCCCTGTGTTCTGTGAGTGCGGTCTGGGGCAACTGCAGAAGGAATACACCGAACAGGAGTTCGTTGCACAGGAGGAAGCGGCAAAAGCGAATCAACGCTTCTCTGATCGCATGCAGCAGAGCTTTATCCGTATCCGGCAGCAGTGCCCGCAAACCTGACGCCCCACATTCCACCTCACACGCCACCTGTACCCCAGGTGGCGTTTTTTATGCCGGTACGCCGGCGAAAGGAATCCTATGCCATCCGTGAACCAACACGATGTGCCAGCACAACTGCCGGAAGACATCACCGCGCTGCTGGCCAGTGCCGGCATTCGCCTGACCCTGGATGAACTGCAGCAGCTGCGTGACCGCCTGCATGCGGTGGTCAACTATCACGCGACCATCGGCGTCATGGGCAAAACCGGGGCTGGCAAGTCCAGCCTGTGTAATGCGCTGTTTGGCCGAGAGGTGGCCGAAGTCAGCGCAGTGGAGGCCTGTACCCGCAGCCCACAGGAAATCGACTGGTCGATCCAGCACGGCAAAGGTCTGTCTCTGATCGACATGCCCGGCGTCGGCGAGAGCGGCAGTCGCCACGATGAATACAGCGCGCTGTATCGCCGGCTGTTGCCGGAGCTGGATCTGGTGCTGTGGGTGATCAAGGGTGATGACCGGGCACTGAGCATCGACGAACAGTTCTACCAGCAGGTACTGCTGCCGGAACTGTGGGATCGCGCCATTCCGGTGGTACTGGTGGTCAGCCAGGTCGACAAGATCGAACCGTGCCGTGAATGGGACTGGGTGAAGAACCATCCAGGCCCCTGTCAGCGGCAGAACATTGAGGCCAAGGTGGCGCAGGTGTGCCGGGTGTTCAAACTGCCATCCAGCCAGGTCTGTGCCATCGCAGCGGAGGAGGGCTATGGCCTGGTGGCGCTGGTAGAGAAAATCGTCACCATCCTGCCGGCCGAAAAAAAGTGGAGCTTTACCCGTGAAGCCCGCCAGGAGACGGTGTCGGAATGTGCCTGGCGCTCGGCCAGTCAGGGGCTGTGGGACACGCTGACCTCGGCAGTGATGGCCATTGCCCGTGACAGCTGGGCGTTCGTCAGCAGCAAACTGTCCGCCTTGGCGGGCAGGCTGTTTAGCTGGTGGTAGGGCATAAAACATCCCGGTGGTGGTCGGGATGTTTTTTTTGTACCGGGTTGGTGTTTCAGGGGCATCGAATACGTTTGCAGACCAACTCGGTGGCGACCCGTGAGGCCGATGCCTTCGCTTTCCATTTAATATCGGCAGGACAACACAGATAAACTCCAGGCGACAGTTTCGCAGGGTGTGCCTAGTGAAATGTGTGCCGCGCTGGTATGGCGGGAACGATTCCCGTAATATCGGCGCATTAAACTGCCACCTAACTCATTACTGACTCAGCTGAGAGAAAGGTTGGCAATGATGTTGACCATACCAATGAATAAAGGGGGTTATATGGATCTGCAATCACTATCCATGTCGGAGCTGTACGCACTGCGTGACCAAGTGGAAGCCGAGGTAGTACGTAAACAATCGGCCGAAAAAACCGAAGCCCTGAAAAAAGTGCAGGCGCTGATGGCGCAATATGGTCTGAGTGCTGACGACCTGGCTAAAAAGGCCACTACTGTACGTAAGCCGGTAGAAGCCAAATACCAGAACCCGGCAGATCCGTCGCAGACCTGGACCGGTCGTGGCCGCAAGCCGCTGTGGGTACAGGCCTACCTGGATAACGGTGGTGCGCTGGAACAACTGGCTGTGGCCTAATCACCCCGGCACAACATAAAAGCCCTGCAATATTGCAGGGCTTTTTGTTTGGCAGTTGATTAATACCCGACTGACGGAGGATGCCTAGGACAGGCTCGGGAAATAGTGAATGCCCGTGCGTTGCACCAGCTCTGCATAGCTGAGACGTTCAGGCTTTCGCACATTGATATTGGCCGTCCAGTACACCCACGATTTATTCGTGCCCGGATCGAATACCAGCTTGTATAGGGCATCAGGTATCCGCACTTTCCCGGCATAATGGGGCGTAACTTGCGGGTCGTAATACGGCCCGGTAATCACGAACACTTCTCCGCCCGTGCGTAGTACATATTTGCGTGTCGCAGCTTCCACCGCGCGCGCCCAAACGCCACGATTATTCTCCGGCGCCTGCGGCACCATATTGGCCAGACTGAAGCTCTGCGCCATGGCCTCTGGCGTGGTGCGCTGTGCCGCAGCCGCCATATGACCCCGGTCATAACCACTCCCGCGATAGTCTTCCAGGCGCCCTCGCTCAGCACTGGGCAGCCGAGCTTCCTCATAAAAACGGTCGGTCCGCTTCTCATCGGAGGCATCGCTCAAGCTATGTGCTGACAGCTTCTCTGCGGCAAATACCGGACTATGGGTGCTGCTGCTGTGCAGTACGGCGAAGTCATCAAAGCACAACTCTCGCACACCGTCTGCCTGCAGCGGCGCAGGGATTTGTGGTGGTTGCTGCTGGTAGAACAAGCTGGCGCAGTCACGGAAACGGGTGGCAACCGTACCGGATGCCGACGCGGAGGGGGCGGCACTGGCAACGGGGCTGTAATGCTCAATGACGGCGTAGCCAAGGGCAATGACCAAGGGGAGGGTGGAGAGAAGCTTCTTCATGCTGGGTGGGAAAAGGGCAGAGGGGGGCGAATTGTACCGTGTGAATCGGAACCGTCTGCCCTTTCTGGTCAAGTTGCTGGGCGGAGGGCATGCCTTTGTATTAGGCTGCAAGCGTCGCCTCACTCACTGTTGCGGAGTCCCGATGAAAATCACCGTATCCACCGTCGTTGCCGCTCCTGTCGCCGAGGTCTGGCGCGCCTATACCTCCCCGGATGACATCAAAGTCTGGAATACGGCCTCTCCGGATTGGCATACCACTGCCGCGAGTGTTGATCTGCGGGTAGGAGGAAAGTTCACATCACGCATGGAAGCGAAGGATGGCTCTTTCGGGTTTGACTTCGCGGGGGAATACACCCAGGTCGTGCCGGAGACATTGCTTGCCTATCGCTTTGGCGACCGCGAAGCCGTGGTTGAGTTTGTGCCGGGGCCAGACAATGTCACGGTCACGGTCACATTTGACAGTGAAGAAAGCCATTCCGAAGCGCAACAGCGTACGGGTTGGCAAGCGATCCTGGACAACTTTGCCCGCTACGTTGCAGGGGGGGAAGCGCATCGCCCTTAATGTTGCATTGCAATTGTCATCCACAGAAAAAGTGGATAACCCTGTGGATGCTGTGACGTAGGCATGGACTGGTGGGGCGTGATGGGTAGTGCTTAATTCTTAAGCGGTTTTGGTGTCGGGCAGAAACTCGGTCAGAGCGGTCAGTCACAGCCAGACTCTCGATGTCCGCTTCTGTATTGATCGCAGCCGTTAAAGTATCCAAAGAAGCAGGGGCGTATATGGACTCCTCCCGGCTTGCTAGCATTTCACAGTTCAGGTCGTTGAATCG
Source organism: Vogesella amnigena (assembly GCF_042648905.1). NCBI lineage: Bacteria > Pseudomonadati > Pseudomonadota > Betaproteobacteria > Neisseriales > Chromobacteriaceae > Vogesella > Vogesella amnigena. The sequence continues at coordinate 21,408 of NZ_JBHRYH010000042.1, forward strand.
ACTGCTCACGTACATCCGGCCTTGAGTTGGGCGTTATCGCCCGGGCCATGATGGACTATTCGCACGTTAGCTCCCAATCGATTCATCGTGCTGTTTGCACTTCGCCCCACCAGGGTTCTGCTAACGCCGGTTCGACCGGTCGGCCATCACTGTGACTTGCTTGGCAATCGTGAAGGTTGGCTTACTCGTTGATCATCCCTTTGCCGGGGCCAGGAAGCACTGGTAGCGTTTAGGCTGTTTTACACCCTTCCAGCCCGTAGGCCGGGTCGTAATCTGCTTTGCGACTGAGGAGCGCCCAAACCAGCCGAGCGGTCTTGTTGGCTAGCGCGACTGCTGCGACATTTTTGTTACGTCGGTTGCACAGATTTTGAATCCAGAGACTCAATCGGTCGGATCGCCCCACCGCAGTTCGCACAACTGCGCGGGCACCGTGAATCAGCAAGGTGCGCAGGTAGGCATCGCCACGCTTGCTGATACCCAGCAGCCTGTCCTTGCCACCGCTGCTGTGCTGAGCCGGCGTCAATCCCAACCAGGCGGCCAGATCGCGTCCTCTCTTGAACTGACCAGCGTTCTGTCCGATGGCCGCCACCAGCGCCGTGGCGGTGATTGGGCCGACACCGCGCAGTTGCTGCAGCTTTCTTGCCAGCGCATTTGTGCTGCCCTGGTGCTGCATGTCCTGATCCAGCCGATCGATCTGTTCATCCAGATACACCAGGTCAGCGCGTAGACCGTCCAGCAGGGTACGGAAGTACACACTCAGTCCGTTTTCGGCATCCTCGAGGATTTCCGGCAGCGCTTTGCGCAGCGCCGGTACGTGCTGTGCCACGACGATGCCGTACTCGCCCAGCAAGCCGCGAATCTGGTTCACCTTGGCGGTACGCTGCCGGATCAACTCGCTACGAATGCGGTGCAACGCCTGCAAGTCCTGCTGTTCTACCGTCTTTACCGGCACGAAGCGCATACTGGGCCGGCCGACTGCTTCACAGATGGCCTCGGCGTCGTTGGCGTCATTCTTGTTACCCTTGACGTAGGGTTTCACGAACTGCGGCGCGATGAGCTTCACTGTATGCCCCATCGCTTGCAGCTTGCGTGCCCAGTGATGGGCGCTGGCGCAGGCCTCCATGCTGATCAGGCAAGGCTCGCGATTGGTAAAGAATTCCAGTAGCTGACGGCGGCGCAACTGACGGCAACAAACCGGCTTTTCCTGAGCATCTACACCATGAACCTGAAATACGGTTTTGGCCAAATCGATGCCGATGCGCATAATCTTCATGGTGGACTCCTCGTTTCTGTTGACTGGTTTGTTGACACTTCCAGTCTGGCACGTTGATGCCGTATCAGGAGGGAGGAGTCCATCCCATTGATTCAGTATGACGGACTCAGGCTGTGGGCGGTAGCAGACCGTGCTCCTGCAGGCAGGCCCTGAGGATGTCAATGAACACCTTGACCTTGCGCGTGCTGCGGCGGTGCGGCAGGTACAGCAGGTACACCCTTGGGCCGAAGGCGCTTTGTAGTTGCCAGTCGCCTGCCATCAGCTCCACCAGCTCGCCGCGCTGCAAATAGGGCGCTGCGCTCCAGCCCGGTACGAACTGCAAACCCCGACCATCCAGCAGGCAGGCCAACAGGAAGTCGTAATTGTCGCTTTCCAGCAGAGCCGGCGGCTGGCGCAGGCGGATGTTTTCGCCGCGATAGCTGATCCACCAGAAGCTGCGACTTGCCAGCGGGTGGCGCAGCAGCAGCCAGTCGTGCTGCGCAAAGTTCTCTGGGGTCACCTCGCCGCCACGGCGTGCTAGGTAGGCCGGGCTGGCGCACAGCAGCAGGCGGTTTTCCAGCAAGGGCTGCACGATCAGGCCGGGGTGTTCGCCGGGGTCGTCGCGCAGCGCCAGGTCGTAGCCGCCATCCAGCAGGTCGTCGAAGTTGTCCGACAGGTCCACCTCCAGCCGCACTTGCGGGTAGGCCTGCATGAAGCGGCTACAGGCGCGGGCAAGGAAGGCCGGGCCGAAGGAGGGTGGCGCGGTGATGCGCAGGCTGCCGCGCAGCGCGTGCTGCAATTGCTCGATTTCCTCGCTGGCCAGCTGCAGCTGCATCAGCGCCTGGCGCGCACTGTCCAGGTAGATGCGGCCAGCCTCGGTCAGCGCCATGCGCCGCGTGGTGCGTTCGAACAGGCGTGCCCCGAGTTGTGTTTCCAGCTGCGCCACGGCCTTGGTTACCGCCGATGGCGTCTTGCCCAGCTGTTCGGCCGCCAGGCTGAAGCTGCCGTGCTCGGCGGCGACCACGAACATGGCCAGCGCACTCATCTTGTCCATATTTGTTCCCAATTGGCACAAATGTTGTGTCAGAAGCGCGAATGATCTTGTGCCGCGCGCTGATTACCATGCCTGAACCTTGTCGTTGCCTCAAGCATTTGTCGTCCCGGAGGCGGCACCAGCTGCATGACATATTTGTGCTTGTCTGGAAATGATGCCGGCGGCCGCGACGCAGTATTCATCACCCTACGGAGACCTCCCGGTGAAAGTTCACACCTTCACAACCAACACCCCGGATGCCTATTTTCGCGGCCACCAGATTGGCAGCCGCTGGCAACAGCAGATCCAGCGCACGGTCGCGCTGTATCTGGATTTCTTCCCGCGGCTGGGTATTGCCGCCGAGCAGGTGCGCAGCGTGGGAGAGGCCAGCCTGGCCGCGCTGGAGCAATGGGCGCCGGAGCTGGCCGAAGAGATCAAGGGCACGGCGGCCGGCTCCGGGCTGCCGCTGTGGCAGCTGGCCAGCCTGAATGCACGCACCGAGGTACTGGCCGCCGCGCCGGCCTCCACCGAGGGCGAGTGCTCCACCACCGTGCATGCCCCGGTCGGCGCCGCCGCGCCGCTGACCCTGCAGACCTGGGACTGGCACGACAGCCTGGTGCCCGACGGGCTGATCATGCAACTGAGTACCCATCGCGGCATGACGGTGAAGCTGTTCACCGAGTTCGGCATGCTGGGCAAGATCGGCGTCAACAGCGCCGGCCTGGGGCTGCATTTCAACATCCTGCATCACGATAGCGACCACGCCGGCGGCGGTGTGCCGGTGCATGCGGTGGCGCGGCGCCTGCTGGAAGAGGCCGGCAGCGTGGAGGAGGCCATCGCCCTGGCGCGCAGCGCCCGGGTGAGCGCCTCCACCGTGCTCACCGTGTTCAGCCGCCACGATGCGGCGCCGGCGCGCGCGGTCAGCATCGAGCTGAGCCCGGAGCGCACCGGCCTGGTGTATCCGGATCGCCATGGCTGGATCCTGCACACCAATCACTTTCTCGAGAATGTACTGAGCCAGGGCGAGCGCACCCCGGACGTATCCACCACCTATGCGCGCTACGCGCATCTGCAGACGGTGAAGCGCGCCATGGTGCAGGCCGATGTTGCCGGCCGTGCCGCCGCCATGTGCGGCAGCGCCGGCCAGGCGGCGCCGATCTGCTTCCACCCGGACATGTCGATGCCGGACACCGAGCGCTGGGAAACCCTGCTCACCATCGGCATCGACACCGAGCACAGCCGGCTGGAGTACGCCGAGGGCAACCCGGCAACGTTGGCTGCAGACGGCTACCGGCTGTTCTGAGCAACCGCCGCAGCACTAGACACACGGCCGCCTGTCAGGAGCGGCCGGCGACAAGATCCCCTCCCGTCATGGTGGCGGGCAGGTGGCATAGCAGCACACAACAGGAGAGAGAAGATGGCAGCAGACAAAGAGGGAGCAGTGGCCGGGCGTGGCGCCTGGCGCACTTTCTGTATTTCCGGCATGGGTACAGCGCTGGAATTTTACGATTTCGTTATCTACGGCTACGCGGCGGCACTGGTATTTCCGCAGCTGTTCTTTCCGGACATGGACCGGCTTACCGCCACGCTGATCGCCTTTGCCGCATTCGGCACCGGCTTTTTCGCGCGACCGGTGGGTGGTGTGGTGTTCGGCCATTTTGGGGACAAGTACGGCCGACAGAAAGTGTTGGTGACCACGCTGCTGCTGATGGGGGCAAGTACCTTCCTGATTGGTTGCCTACCCACCTACGGCAGCATCGGCATTGCCGCGCCGGCCTTGCTGGTGCTGCTACGCCTGGTACAGGGCTTCGCCGCCGGCGGTGAATGGGGCGGGGCGGCGCTGTTCGGCATTGAGCAGGCGCCAGAAGGCCGCCGCGGGCTGTGGGGCAGCTTCACCAGCATGGGTATTGGCATTGGTTTCCTGCTGGGTGCCGGGGTATTCGCCATTCTCAGCGAAGCCACCAATAACCAGCTGGCCGAGTTCGCCTGGCGCATTCCGTTCTGGCTGGGCGGTCTGCTGGTGCTGGTCGGCCTGTATGCTCGACTGCGTAATCTTGGCCAGCATGGTGATGACCATTCCCGGCCGGAGAAACTGCCGCTGCTAGAAGTATTCCGCCACCACCCGCGCGCCCTGCTGCTGAGCACCGGTGTGGCATTCGGCTATATCACCATCGCCTACATCGGCAGCACCTTCTTGCTGTCCTACGCCACCCAGCTGGGTTACAACGATGCCCAAGCGCTGGTGTTCGACCTGATCAACTCCGCCACCATCATTCTGTCGGCGCCCCTGTTCGGCTACCTGTCTGACAAGTACGGGCGCAAGCCGGTGATGATCTTCGGGGCAGTGGCGATGGCGGCGTGGTTCTTTGCCTTCTTCCCGCTGGTGCATCTCAAGCACTGGCCGCTATCGCTGTTCACCTACGGCATGGTGGGCCTGCTGATGGGGGCGACCCAGGGGCCGATTCCCGCCTTTCTCGGTGAGCAGTTCCCGAAGGCGGTACGCTACTCCGGCATCTCCGCCAGCTACCAGATCGGTGCGGCGCTGGGCGGCGGCACGGCTTCCAGCATCGCTACTGCCATCCTGATCTACACCGACAAGAACCCGCTGGGCGTGGCGCTGTACGGCGCGCTGGCGCTGGCGCTGCTGGCCCTCTGCAGCCTGGGACTGCGCGAAACCTCGCGCCTGAGCTTGGCGCAGGTCGATACGCCGGCCGGCAGCAGCGACCGCCAGGCACGCGCCGCCACCGTATAAGCACCGCCGCCGGGGTTGGCCGCAACTCCGGCGCCACATAGGAGAGGAAGATGAAGCACTACGCACGCAAACTGCTGGCTGGCGCGGCCATCGCGCTGCTGGGCCTGCCGGTGCTGGCCGCCAAGCCGGGCACCGGGCTCAATGTGTTCAACTGGGGCGATTTCATCGCCCGGGACACGGTGGCCAATTTTGAAAAATTGTTCACTACACGCGTCGCCTACGACACCTATGACAGCGACGACATTCTGCAGGTCAAGCTACTAGCTGGCCGTTCCGGCTACGACATCGTGGTGCCCAGCTCCGGCTCTCTGGCCAAGCAGATTGAGATCGGCCTGTACCAGAAGCTGGACAAGAAGCAGATTCCCAACCTGGCCAATCTTGACCCGGTGCTGATGAAAATGCTGGAAAGCGCCGACCCTGGCGGGCTGTACGGTGTGCCCTGGGCTTATGCCGCTACCGGCATCGGCTACAACGTGGCGGCGGCGCGCAAGGCGTTCGGCAACGACATCCCCAGGGGCTGGAACCTGATCTTCGATGCGGCCAACCTGGCCAGGATGAAAGCATGCGGTATCACGCTGCTGGACAGCCCGGGCAGCGTGTTCCCGGCGGTGCTGCAGTACCTGGGACGCGACCCGAACAGCAGCTCGCCGGCCGACTACGAGGCGGCGCTGAAAGTGCTGCAGCAGGTACGCCCCTATGTGCGGCAGTTCAGCTCCTCCGGTTATATCAACGACCTGGCCAACGGCAGCAGCTGCCTGGCGCTGGGCTGGTCCGGCGACGTCGGCATTGCCGGCCGCCGCGCCAAGGAAGCCGGGCGGGGATACGAGATCCGCTACCTGAACCCGCAGGAGGGCGGCTTCATGTGGTTCGACGTGATGGTGATTCCCCGTGATGCGCCGCACCCGGAAATGGCGCACAAGTGGATCAACTACATCCTCGACCCCAAGGTCAGCGCCAGGATCACCAGCGAGGTGTACTACCCCACCGCTAACCGTCTGGCGCGCCAGTACCTGCCGGTATCCATCGTCAACGATCCCACGGTGTTCCCACCGTCGCAGGAATTGAAAAAGATGGTGGTGATGAAGCTGGTGCCGCCCGCCATCCAGCGGCTGCAAAGCCGGCTGTGGCAGAAGCTGAAGACCGGACACTGAGCGCAAGCGGCCTGCCTGCGGCCAACCCTGTGCTGGCCGCAGGCACCAACAGGAAACCATGATGGAATTTGCCGATACCCTCTACCTTGATGGCTGCGTCTATACCGCCGATGCCGCCCGCAGCTATGCCCAGGCACTGGCGGTGCGCGACGGCAAGGTGCTGGCCACCGGCAGCAGCGATGCCATGCGGCGTTATTGCGGGCCGGCCACCCGGCTGGTGGACCTGGCCGGGCGCCTGCTGCTGCCGGCCTTCATTGATGCCCATGTCCACCCGATGCAGGGGCAGCAGATACTGGGCGATTTCGACCTGTCGGGACTGGACGAGCCGGCGGCCATCGCCGCGCGCATCCGCGACTGCGCCGCCGCCACCGCGCCCGGCGACTGGGTCTACCTGGGGGGCGCCAACCTGGCGGCCTTCGGCGATTATCCCAGTCGCCAGGTGCTTGATGCCATTCTGCCCGACCGGGCGCTGCTGCTGGCCGGCTACGACGTACACAGCGGCTGCCTGAACAGCGCCGGCCTGCTGCGCGCCGGGCTGAGCGGCGCCAGCCAGGATCCGCCGGGCGGCATCATCGAGCGCAATGCCGCCGGCGAGCCGAACGGCGTGCTGCACGAGGAGGCGCTGTACCAAGTGTTTCGTCTGGTGCCGCAGCTGAGCCCGGCCGGCTACCCGGCGGCGCTGGCCAAGGCGCAGCGCATGGCGCACGGTTACGGCATTGCCGGCTGGTTTGATGCCTGGCTGGACGAGCCGATGATCCAGGCCTACTGGCAGGCGCAGCAGCAGGGCGAGCTGAAGGTGTACATGAGCGCCGGCATGGTGGCGCAGCCGGGGCAGCCTGCCGGCGAGCAGATCGAGCGCTTCCTGGGCTGGCAGCGCCGCTACCAGCGCGACAACCTGCGGCTGCACACGGTGAAGATCTTCATCGACGGCGTGCCGGAATCGAAAACCGCCGCGCTGCTGGCGCCGTACCAGGGCAGCGAAGAACTGGGCATGACGCTGTGGACGCAGGAGCAGCTGGATTACATTGCGCTGCTGGCCGACCGTGCCGGCTTCGACCTGCACTTCCACACCCTGGGCGACCGCGCGGTGCGCATGGCGCTGGATGCGCTGCAGCACGCGCAGCGCCACAACCCTGTACGCGAGCGCCGCGCCCAGCTGGCGCATGTGCAGCTGATCGACCCGGCGGACTACGGCCGCTTCCACCAGCTGGGCGCCATTGCCAGCGTGCAGTGCCTGTGGACCGCCGGCACGCCGGCGCAGCTGCAGCAGTTCGGCGAGCTGTTCGGCGCCGAGCGGCTGGCGCGCAACTACCCGTTCCGCAGCCTGCGCAACGCCGGCGCCATGCTGGCCGGTGGCTCGGACTGGTCGGTAAGCAGCATGAACCCGCTGCAGATCATCGAAACTGGCGTTACCCACCTGCCGCCGGGCGCCAGCGACGGCGAGCCGTGGAACCCGCACGAGCGGCTGGATGTGCAGACTCTGCTGGAAGCTCACACCGTCAACGCCGCCTGGGCGCTGCGCTTTGACGACTGCGCCGGCTCGTTGCAGCCGGGTAAGGATGCTAGTTTCAGTATTCTGGATCGCAACCCGCTGTGCTACCCGGTAAACCGCTTCAGCCAAGCGCGAGTGGTGTTGACCTATTTTCGCGGCGAGGAGGTTTACCGCTGTGCCGACGGGGCGCCAGCCGGGACGGCCGGCTGCCGCGTGACTGAATAATTCGTGTCTGTGTACTCCCGTTCACCCCGGCCTGGCCGGGGTTTTTTTGGCTATGTTCCAAGCACGAGTTAGCCGCCTCTCCCTAGAACTACCTGCAAGCAATGCACTGGCTGAATCTGCCGACGGTGACGACCTAACATTCGCTATTGAACTGCCCCAGAATTTGTGGCTTTTCCGGCTGGCTACTGGACAGCTCAAACCGGAGCCGACAATAAGTCAGTTCACATATTGCTCCAATAGCCCCATCAACCAACTCTGTTTTTGTTGCCGTCGTCAGTACAAGCCAGCCATGCATTTTGTCACAATGTTACAGTCCGATAATTATCGAGTGAGTTAGTAGTTACCGACCTGCTCGCGGGTGGCGCAGACGTCGCCGGACTTTCATCCTACCGTAGCCTGGATCACTCCAGAGCAGCGATAACCGTTGTCTATCAGTATGCCATCCAGAAAACCTGCCTTGCGACCTGTTCGTGCCCTGCGGTATGTGTTCATTCAGGGGCTGGATCACACGCGGCCCCCGGTCAAACAGCCTTCTCATGACACGGTATTGCGTTGGGTCGAACTACTGTGGCGTATCGCGAGCAGCAAGGCCCCCGTTGACAAGGCTGCATACTTGGCAAAGCTGACACCGCCCCCGATTATCACACCGGATGGCCGGCAAACCTTCGAAACTCGTCACTTTTCGCAGCTTATGGTGCTGCTGGCGCAGGAGTTGCCGTTTCCGGCCATAGGTGTGCGCATGGGGGCCATGAGCAAGCTGACCGACTTGGGCACCTTCGGCTATGCATTGCACAGCAGCAGGAGCCTGCGCGAGCTGTTTGCCACCGCGCGCCGCTATCAGCACTTGGCTGGCTATACCGGCTTGCACGTGCAGTACACGGCGGACAAGCTGTTGTTGCAGTTCCCCGCGCAGACGGCCATCGAGCATCGCTGCCTGATTGAAGATTGGATGTTCTCGCTGTGGGCTGGCATTGCCGACCTGCTGCCTTTCATCGACGAGATGCGCCATGCCGAGCTGAGCTTCGTGCACCCGGAGCCGGCCTATGCCGACGAGATGTACCGCTGTTTTCCGGGCAATATCTACTTTGCGGCCAACCATAACTTGCTCACCATTCCGCTGGCCTGGGTGGATGTGCCATTGCTGTCCCACGACGCTGACACGCAGGCGGCAGTGATCCTGGCCTGCGAAAAACAGCTGGCCGCCTGTCGGCGCGATGCACCGGCGCGTGAGCGGCTACTGCACTGGCTGCAAGGCGCCATTGCCGGCGACTCGCCCACGCTGCAGCAGGCTGCACAGGCACTGCACCTAGCCCCCAGTACGTTGCAGGCACATTTGCGCGATGAGCAAACCAGCTTTTCCGCATTGCTGGAGCAGGTGCGCATGGCGTATGCCTGCGAGGAGCTGCGGCAGGGCCTTCTCAGTATCGAGCAGATTGCCGCCCAGCTAGGCTATGCCGAACGAGTGAGCTTCTTTCGCGCTTTCAAACGCTACACCGGCAAGACCCCACGTCAGTTCGCGCGTGAGGCCGGTGCACCGCTGGCGGGTTGAGCCGTCGCCTAGACACAGCCTGGGGCTACACAATCCAGGCGCTCGGATACTTAGGACATGACTGCTGTTTCATATAGTGGAGCCACTCGCCGCCGCCTCTGGCGCGGCAGGACAACCACTAGAAAGACGAGGAGAACATGTCCCAACACCGCTGCATCCACACTAGCCTGCACCCGCTGGCCCTAGCCGTATTCGGCCTGACTGCATGGCAGACCGTCGCCGCAGAGCCGGCCGCCGACACGGTATTTCGGAATGGCTATGTCTACACCGTGGACCGCCACGATTCGGTCCGCCAGGCCGTTGCAGTCAAGGATGGTCGCATCGTATTTGTAGGCTCGAACCAGGAACTGGCCCGCTATATTGGCCCACAAACCCGACAGATCGACCTGCAAGGCCGTATGCTCATGCCCGGCCTGGTGGATGGCCACGTCCACCCGCTTACCGGCGGCGAGGGAATGACCAAGTGTAGCCTGGATTACAAGCCGTTCACGGTGGCGCAGATGCAGGAGAAGATCCGTGGCTGCCTGGCTGACAAGGCAAGAGAGCCCGACAGTGCTTGGCTGGAGGTGGTCAACTGGGACCGACAGGCCACGGTGAAGCTGGACCGCGACCCGGTGAAGGCCGATCTGGATGCATTAAGCCAGCAGCGCCCGATTATCGTTACCTCGATCGACAACCACTCTCGCCTCAACAACAGCAAGGCGCTACAGGTGTCCGGCATCAAGGTGGACACGCCCAACCCGACCGGTGGGGTCATCGGCCACACCACCAATGGCGAGCTGAGCGGCATGCTGGAAGACGGGGCAGTACTGCTCAGTGACAGCAGCAAGCCGCAGCCCAGCAGCAGCGAACAGCTGCATTTTGCCCGGCTGGCGCTGGATAAGTTCAGCCAGGCGGGGGTAACCACGTTCCTATCCGCGCTGAGCGACGAGGCGGAGGTGAAGGTGTTCTCCGAACTGAGGCAGCAGGGAGCCTTGAGCGCGCGGGCACAGTTCGCCATCAAGGTTACACCGGAAGAGGCCGCCCGGCCGGCCGCCGCAGTGGCCGGCGTCAAGGCCATGGCCGACAAATACAATACTGACGTCGGTATCCAGCCGGGCATCCGGGTCAGCAATATCAAGCTATGGATGGACGGCGTGCTACAGGCGCCGGCACAGACCGCGCGCCTGCTGGCCCCCTACCGCGTGGCGCCGGCCAAGGACCGGCATGCAGAATGGTTGCCGGGAAAGCATCTGGGTGAGGGCTACTTCAGCCAGCAGCAGGTGAACGACGTGGTGCTGCAGGCGGCGCAGCAGGGGTTGGACGTACATATGCACGCCATCGGAGACGCCACCGTGCGCCAAGCGCTGAATGCCGTGGCCAACACCCGCAACCAGCCGGGGCTACGGGGCTTCCGCCCTGCCATCGCACACGCTGAGTTGGTGGACCCGGCGGACTACCACCGTTTCCGACAGCTGAACACCACGGCGGTGATGTCGTTCCAGTGGGCACAGCGCGCGCCATACTCGGTGGAGGCAGTGGAAAAGCAGCTGGGCAAAACGCGTTATGCACACATGGAGCCGGAAGGCAGCCTGCGGCAGGCCAATACCCGCATTGCTTACGGCAGCGACTGGCCGGTGGATCCGATGGCCTATTTCTACAACCTGCGCGTGGGGGTGACGCGCAGTGGTGACCCGCAACATCCGGCAGGCTTTGGTCAGGAATATCGCGGCCGTCTTAACCTCGATCCGCTGCTGTCGCGGGCAGATGTGGTACGGGCCATCACCATGAATGCCGCCTATGCGCTGCGCATGGAGCAGCAGGTTGGTTCGATCGAGCCGGGCAAGTACGCCGACCTGATCGTGCTGGACAAGAACTTCATGCGGGCGCCGCTGGCGCAACTCGCCCATACCCGCGTGCTGCTGACCATGGTGGGCGGCAAGGCGGTGTGGAGTGCACCGGACTTCCAGTAAGCGCTCGGCAACATTTATTCGCGTGGTAGTAACCGGTTTGGTCGGTTGGCATTATTAGCCGTGCGGCCAAGTCACTACCTACAGTAAGGATGCAGGAGGCCTCAGGGTTCCTGCATCTTTTACCACGCTCCCGTAGCAGTACTAGGAGCAATCATTAACGAGCGCATCCGGAAATCTGCGTAAACCAGCCGCTACTTAGCAAGCAGTTGAAGGACTCCTTTGGCCGATCAGCAGGCATTTCGGCCTGGCCAGAGAATTCCTTGCTACGAACTCTTGCGGGAAGGTAACGGGGCAGGGGATGCGGCCATCAATTCTGCTGGATAGTTCGTCAGCCAGCCCCTTGCTTGTTCTGGATTTTTGCAGTTAAGCCAAGCCTCGTATTGCTCGCGAGGGATGATAACCAGGCTGCGCTTCTCGTCATCTGGCCTGTGCATCCGCTGCATCAGTGGGTGGTGATCCGCATTAATGGTGATCTGCGTGAAGCTGTAACTCGTGGATCCATCCTGCTCCTGCCAGCCTCGCCACATTCCGGCAACGGCAAAAGGCTCTTCGGACGCAAGCCCAATACGGGTTCGCACGGCCTTTCCCGTTTCGTAGCAGGGTTCATAGAACGCCTGCATCGGGATTAGACACAGCTGCGACTGCTGCCAGGCTCTTTTGTAGGTTGGCAGTTGGCCGATGGTTTCCGCCCTAGCATTCATCGTGGTGAGATGTTTGCCTGCTGGCAGGTGTCTCTTCGGCACAAAACCATAACTTGCCATGAAGGCAAACGGGCCGTCGCCCGTATCGATGATGGCGGGGGCCAGATAGTCCTGCCACGTCTCTGTTTTCCACTCGAATTCAGGCGCTGACACCTTGAAGTGGTCTTCGAGTTGTTGCTGCGTGGGTGGGGTGAAGTTGATACACATGCGGCCAGTATAAGTTGCCCTGGGATTCTTGGTGTTGCGTGTGAATTCGTACATAATCAAATGCAACTGCAGGAGCTCATCATGATTACCGCTTTTTTTCGTCCCGATGCCAGTCCGCCCAGGCTGGCGATTCCCGTGTTTACCTCGCGTGTTCCGGCAGGGTTTCCATCGCCAGCCGATGACTATCTTGAGTCCGTACTGGATTTGAATGCCTTGCTGATTGCCGATCCTCCTGCGACTTTCATGGTGCGGGTGACTGGGGACTCCATGGTCGGTGCAGGTATTGCTAGCGGCGACATCCTGGTGGTGGATCGTGGCCTGACACCGGCTCATGGCGACATCGTGCTGGCGATTGTGGACGGAGACTTTACCGTGAAGCGGCTGCACAAGCGGGGCTCCCGGGTTGCGCTGATCCCCGAGAACGCAGCCTATAACGCTATCGAGTTGCATGATGGCCAGGAGCTACAGATCTGGGGGGTAGTGACTGGCTGTGTGAAGCAGTTCAAGCAGGCGAACCGCTAATGCCACTATTTGCCCTGGTGGATGGCAACAGCTTCTATGCCAGCTGCGAGCGGGCCTTCCGACCTGACCTGATTGGTCGTCCGATTGTCGTCCTCAGCAATAACGATGGCTGTGTTGTTGCACGGTCTGCCGAAGCCAAGGCACTGGGCATCAGGGGCTTCGTGCCGTACTTCGAGATTCGGGAGGTGTGTGAACGCCATGGTGTCGCGGTGTTCTCCAGCAACTATGCGCTGTACGGCGATATGTCCCGGCGCATGATGCAGGTGATTGGTGGTTGGGGTATCGAGCAGGAGGTCTACAGTGTCGATGAGTCCTTCATCACGCTTGATGGCATCCCGAACCTCAAAGACTATGCGACACGGATCCGGGCGGATGTGCTGCAGCGGGTGGGCATTCCGACGTGTGTCGGCATTGGCTCCACCAAAACCCTCGCCAAGCTCGCCAACCATGTCGGCAAGAAATTTCCCAAGGCTGAAGGGGTATTCAGTTGGGACTGGCTGACCCCTGAGTGGCAAGACAAACTTATGGCCCGTATCGAGGTCGGTGATGTCTGGGGAATAGGGCGACGTATCGCAGAAAAGCTGGGGATAATGGGGATCCATACCGCCCTTGATCTACAGCGGACCGATCCCCGCGAGATTAAGCGGCGCTTCAACGTCGTGGTGGAGCGTACCGTCGCAGAGCTCAACGGTATCAGCTGCCTGGCGTTGGAGGACGTGGCGCCAAACAAGCAGCAGATTATTGCCAGCCGCAGCTTTGCGGAGTTGGTAGGGGACGTCGATACGCTGGCTAGTGCCATCAGCCACCACGCTTGCCGCGCTGCAGAGAAACTACGGCAGCAACACAGCGAGGCCCGCATGGTGGGAGTCAGTATCCGTACTAATCCATTCCGGGAGCGGGATACACAGTACACCGGCTGGGTCGTAGTCCCGCTGATTCACCCCTCAGCAGACAGTGCCGTCATTGCCCGCGCAGCCCTGGCCGGGCTGCGTGCTATCTACCGCGAGGGATATGGCTACAAGAAGGCCGGAGTGATCCTCACGGAGATCGGGCCACAGGGGCTGGAGCAGCGTGACTTGTTTGCCCCGTTACCTGACCCGCGACGGGCCAAGGTGATGGCAGTAATGGATCGGGTCAATGCCGAATACGGCAGGGGAGCACTCAGGCTTGCTAGTGAGGGTCTACAGCGAGGCTGGGCAATGCGGCAGGAGCAGCGGTCACCGCGCTGGACGACCCACTGGGATGAAATTCCTTTGATTCGGTAGCTGATTTCGCTACTTACATCGTGTGGGCTCGGGGGATAGAAAGTCAGCCCAAGCCTGCATCTTGGATCTCCGCTCTTCAAGCCGGTTCGGTGATAGGCGGGCTCGACTTGATTTTCGATGGCGTGTGCAAGGGGTCGTTCAGCCAGATCCTTGCGGTAGCATTCTCGCGGGCGCAGTCATGAAAGTTAGAGCGGAAACCTTGTGTGCTTGCCGGTCGCGCCTCTAAGCCGCTTGGCGAAGTGTCGCGACGAAAAAAGGCAGTCAAGAACATAACCGATGAGGCTTTCTTGCTTGGGGCGGAGAAAAACGATTGCGACAAGTTGTCCTAGTGGACTGCCTGTTTGCTGAGTAGAGCCCGATGCTGGGTGCTTGTGTCTTCCTTGCAACGTAATAAAAATGCCCTGCGCTGGCAGGGCATCGAAATAAATTGGGGGTATCAGTGGGGGTATCGATCTAGATTACCCCACTGGTTCCTTAAGGTTGCAACTTGTTAAGTTGCTGATTTATTTAAGAATTTACGCCTGCGGCAACTTCCTTGTACTCCTGGATCTGGTCAAAGTTCATGTAGCGGTAAACTTCGGCGCCTTTCTCGTTGATGATGCCGATGTTGGCCTGGTACTCCTCAACGGTCGGGATCTTGCCCAGCTTGGAGCAGATGGCTGCCAGTTCGGCGGAGCCCAGGAACACATTGGTGTTCTTGCCCAGACGGTTCGGGAAGTTACGGGTCGACGTGGACATCACAGTAGCGCCTTCGCGTACCTGTGCCTGGTTACCCATGCACAGCGAGCAGCCCGGCATTTCGGTGCGGGCGCCGGCCATGCCGAACACGCCGTAGTGGCCTTCGTTGGTCAGCTGTTCGGCATCCATCTTGGTCGGCGGGGCCAGCCACAGTTTCACCGGCAGGTCGCGTTTGCCCTCCAGCAGCTTGGAAGCGGCACGGAAGTGACCGATGTTGGTCATGCAGGAACCGATGAACACTTCGTCGATCTTGGTGCCGGCGACTTCGGACATGAACTTCACATCGTCCGGATCGTTCGGGCAGGCCACGATCGGCTCTTTTACGTCGGCCAGATCGATTTCGATCACGGCGGCGTATTCGGCATCGGCATCCGGCTGCAGCAGTTCGCCGTTGGCGATCCACTCTTCCATCTTCTTGATGCGGCGCTCCAGGGTGCGGGCATCGGCGTAGCCTTCGGCGATCATGACCTTCATCAGGGTGATGTTGGAATTCATGTATTCGACGATAGGGGCCTTGTTCAGGCGCACGGTACAACCGGCGGCGGAACGCTCGGCGGAGGCGTCGGACAGTTCGAATGCCTGTTCTACCTTCAGATCCGGCAGGCCTTCGATTTCCAGTACGCGGCCGGAGAAGATGTTCTTCTTGCCAGCCTTGGCCACGGTCAGCAGACCTTGCTTGATGGCGTACAGCGGAATGGCGTTCACCAGGTCACGCAGGGTTACGCCCGGCTGCAGTTCGCCCTTGAAGCGCACCAGTACCGATTCCGGCATGTCCAGCGGCATCACGCCGGTAGCGGCGGCAAAGGCAACCAAGCCGGAGCCGGCCGGGAAGGAGATGCCGATCGGGAAGCGGGTGTGGGAGTCACCACCGGTACCCACGGTATCCGGCAGCAGCAGGCGGTTCAGCCAGCTGTGGATCACGCCGTCGCCCGGGCGCAGTGCCACGCCGCCACGGGTGGAGATGAAGGCCGGCAGTTCCTTGTGCATCTTCACGTCCACCGGCTTCGGGTAAGCGGCGGTGTGGCAGAAGGACTGCATTACCAGGTCGGCGGAGAAGCCCAGGCAAGCCAGGTCTTTCAGTTCGTCGCGGGTCATCGGGCCGGTGGTGTCCTGGGAGCCGACGGTGGTCATGCGCGGTTCGCAGTAGGTGCCCGGACGCACGCCGTGGCCTTCCGGCAGGCCACAGGCGCGGCCAACCATCTTCTGTGCCAGCGAGAAGCCCTTGCCGGAATCTACCGGAGCCTTCGGCAGACGGAACACTGTGGAGGCGGGCAGGCCCAGCGCTTCACGTGCCTTGGCGGTGAGGCCACGGCCGATGATCAGGTTGATACGGCCGCCGGCGCGCACTTCGTCCAGCAGCACGTCGGATTTCAGGCTGAATTTTTCTACCAGCTGGCCGTCTTTTTCGATCTTGCCTTCGTACGGGTATACGTCGATCACATCGCCCATTTCCAGCTTGGAAACGTCAACTTCGATCGGCAGCGAGCCGGAGTCTTCCTGGGTGTTGAAGAAGATCGGTGCGATCTTGCCGCCCAGGGTCACGCCGCCAAAGCGCTTGTTCGGTACGAACGGAATATCCTGGCCGGTAGCCCATACCACGGAGTTGGTGGCGGATTTACGCGAGGAACCGGTGCCAACCACGTCGCCGACGTAGGCAACCAGGTGGCCTTTTTTCTTCAGGTCTTCGATGAACTGCATCGGGCCGCGCTTGCCGTCTTCTTCCGGCTTGAAGGCTGCATCCGGACGGGTGTTCTTCAGCATGGCCAGGTAGTGCAGCGGGATGTCCGGGCGGCTCCAGGCGTCCGGTGCCGGCGACAGATCGTCGGTGTTGGTTTCGCCCGGTACCTTGAACACGGTCACGGTGATTTTCTGTGCCACTTCCGGGCGGCTGGTGAACCACTCGGCATCGGCCCAGCTCTGCAGCACGGCCTTGGCGTTGGCATTGCCCTTGTCGGCCAGCTCTTTCACGTCGTTGAAGAAGTCGAATACCAGCAGGGTCTTCTTCAGGCCTTCGGCGGCCACGGTGCCGACTTCGGCATCGCCCAGCAGGTCGATCATCGGCTTGACGTTGTAGCCGCCCAGCATGGTGCCCAGCAGTTCGGTAGCCTTGGCGCGGCTGAGCAGCGGCGACTTCACGTCACCTTCGGCCACGGCGGCCAGGAAGGAAGCCTTTACCTTGGCAGCGTCATCCACGCCTGGCGGTACACGGTGGGTGATCAGCTCAACCAGGGTCTCCTCTTCGCCAGCCGGCGGATTCTTCAGGAGTTCAACCAGTTCTTCTACCTGTTTGGCGTTCAGCGGCAGCGGCGGAATGCCCTGTGCGGCGCGTTCGGCGGCGTGTTGGCGGTAAGCTTCTAGCATGGCTCGGGACCTTTGTGCTTGGGTTGTTTGCAACAAGTCTGTCGGCAGCGGGTGTCGGCTGCGACAGCCACCCGGGGAACGGTTGTTCTACCCGGCTGTGACTACACAAAGATTACGCTGATGTATCTATGAGCACAAACGAGTAATCGAAACACTGGCTGTGAGTTAAAATCACATCATGAGCACATATCCCCCCCTGAATGCGCTGCGTATTTTCGAGGCAGCAGCAAGGCTGGAAAGCTTTTCGGCTGCGGCCAACGAGTTGCACGTTACCCACGGTGCTGTGAGCAAGCAGATCAAGCAGCTGGAAGAGTGGTTGAACGTGCCCTTGTTCGAACGCGCGGGCGGCCGCGTCAAGCTTACCGAGACCGGCTGGCGTTATCTGGTGCAGGTGCAGGACGGCCTGGACCTGATCGCCAATGCGACTTCGCAGCTGTTGCAACCCGACCGGCAGCGGCGGCTGGTGATCAATTCCACGCCCACGCTGGCCATGTTCTGGCTGCTGCCACGGCTGGCGGATTTTCGCCGCCTGTTTCCGGATATCGACCTGCATCTGGTGACCTCCGATCGCGATATCAGCCGGCTGGAGTCGCCGTTCGATATTGCCATCCGCCGTGGTCCTGGCGACTGGCCTGGCCATATTGCCAAGCCGTTCCTGAAGGAGTGGGAGCTGCCGCTGTGCAGCCCGGCGCTGCTGGCGGCACACCCGATACACACGGCTGCCGATCTGGCCAGGCATGCGCTGCTGTATGCCGATACCCGCCCCACGGCGTGGCAGCGCTGGTTCACCCTGGCCGGGGTGCCTGACCTGAAACCGGCCAGCCGCCTGCACTTCGAGCGTTTTTCGCTGGCGCTGCAGGCTGCCATCGAAGGTCTGGGGGTGGTGCTGGGGCCGCTGCCGATGGCGCAGCGTGCGCTGGAAGCGGGCCAGCTGGTGGCACCGTTGGCCGCGCCGGTGGTGCCGGTGCGCGATTATTGCTGGGTGGCGCCGCGCGCCGCGCTGGATGATGGTGCCATCAATGCCTTCTGCCAATGGCTGGAGCAACAGGCGGCGGTGGTGTAAAAGCCGCAGTTTCAAGTTACTGCTTTTTAATAAGCCGCAATTTATTGATGGGATGCTGTCGTGGCGCAGCGGCGATTGGCTATGCTGTGAAGCAGGAACCCGCTTTCGGAAAGTCTCGCATGTTCAATCTGCAGCATCTGTCGGTGTGTCTGGTGGAGCCTTCGCGCCCGCAGAGCACAATTATTCATGGCTACCTGCAACAGCTTGGTATCGAAAAAGTCGATGTTGTCGGCGACGGTCAGGAGGCGCTGGCGCGCATGCGCGCGGTGCCGCGGCCGGATATCGTGATCAGTGCCATGTACCTGCCAGACCTTACCGGCACTGACCTGGTGCTGGCGATGCGCAGCGATGACGACCTGCGCGAGATGCCCTTCGTGCTAATTTCCAGCGAAACCCGCCCGCAGCAGCTGGAAGCCATTCGCCAGGCGGGTGCCATGGCCATTCTGCCCAAACCGTTCAACCTGTCGCAGCTGGACCGGGCGCTGTGTTCGTCGCTGGATTACCTGAATGCCGCCGACCTGCGCGCCAGCCTGGAAGACTTTGACCTGGACGCGCGTCAGGTGCTGCTGGTGGATGACAGTGCCACTTCCCGCCACTACCTGCGCTCGGTGCTGGAGCGCATGGGCTTCGAACACATCAGCGAGGCTGGCAACGGTGCCGAGGCGGTGCCGCTGCTGGATGCGCAGCCCTTTGACTTGATCCTTACCGACTACAACATGCCGGAAATGGATGGCAAGGCGCTGATCGAGTACATCCGCAGCCACCCGGTAAACATGTCCACGCCGGTGCTGATGATCTCCGGCGAGCAGGATTTTGCCCGCCTCGCAGCGGTGGAGGAGGCTGGGGTGTCGGCCATCTGCGACAAGCCGTTCGAGATCGACACCCTGCGCCAGCTGATCAGGCAGTTTCTGTAGTACACCTCGAAAAACTCCCGCTTTCGTCGCGATACTGCGTTGCTCGCGAAAAATGTCTCCTTACATATCAAACATATGCTGCGTCGACATTTTTCGTTCGCGCCTTGTCTCGCTTAGAAATCAGGTTTTTTCGAGGCGCCCTGTAGTCGCTGCGCGCGGCGCTACCCACACCAGCTTTTCCGCCTGCGCCTGTTTGCCGGCCTGGCTGCGCCAGTAGCCGGCGCGCACGCTTTGCGGCCAACTGGCCGGCAGGCCGGGCATGCTTGCCAGCAGTAGTTCCTGGTTGCCACTTTTCAGCAATTCCGCGCGTTGTTTCTGCCGGCTTTTGGCGTCGCCTTGCAGGGCGAGTTGCTGGGCGGCGGATAGCGGTAGCATCCAGCTGTCGGTCAGTTGCAGTCGTGGCTGGGTGAGCATGGCCAGCATGCCGAACGCTGTCTGCAGCCAGGGGCGCCAGCTGGCTAGTGCGGGAGTGTCCGGCACCTGTACCGAGTCGGGGTAGTGGATGCCAAGGGTCAGCGCGGCTTCCAGCCGATGCTGCCAGGGCTGCTGGCTTGGGGCGAAATCCGGTTGCAGCAGCAGCATGTCCAGTCGGCGCTGGCTGGCATCATGACTGACGAAGGCGGCGCTGTAGGCGCCATCGTGTTGCAGGGACAGCATGAAGGTACCGCCGGGCAGGCTGGGGGCGGCTGGCATGGTGGCCGGGGCACGGGTATGGCCCAGTGCCTGTTGCAGATTGCTGTCCAGCGCATAGATGCGCCGCCCGTCGCGACAGAACTGACCGTACGCCTCGGCCAGCACGAATTCGGTTTCCCGCTGGGTATCGTTGAGCGGATGCAGGCGCGCGGCTTGCTCAAGCTCCTGCTGCACGATGGCGGCAGCGGCATCGCAACCCTGCTGCGGGTTGGCTGCCTGCAGGAAGGCCTGCGCAATGCGCTTGGCCCAGGGGCGGGTGGCTTGGTAGCGAAGGTTGTGAAAGTCCATGGCGATGGTGGGTGGCGAACGTAAAGGGGCGCGATTGTAGCGCATCGCGTTGCTGCTCGGAATTGTCATTGATATGGCATGAAATTGTGAGTAATCTAGCTGCACGTCGAGATTTAGCTATCTCTGCGCGGATGTGATCAGCGGTACCACCGTGCCGTTATCAGTCCTTCCCTTGTTGCAATACCTTAACGGGCTGGCCATATGGCCGGCCCGCTTTTTTTGCGTTGCCGCATTTTGCGCTAGCATGCAGGGCATTGATCGAGGGCGTTGGCCGCAAGGGGGAGAGATGCGGGTCGGATTCATTGGCTTGGGCCTGATGGGGGGGGCGATGTGCCGGCGCCTGCTGGCGCACGGGGTGGCACTAACGGTATGGAACCGCACGCCTGGCAAGACCGAGGCATTGCAGCAGCTTGGTGCGCAGCGCGCTGCCAGCGTGGCGGCACTGGTGCAGGCTAGCGACGTGCTGATGCTGTGCGTGTCGGATACCGCCGCCGTGCGCGAGCTGGTTTTTGCTGGCGATGGCATTGCCATGCACGGCCGTCCAGGACAGCTGTTGCTGGATTTTTCCAGTATCGCTCCGGCGGCTACGCGCGAAATGGCGGCGGCACTGCAGCAGCAATGCGGCATGCGCTGGGTGGATGCGCCGGTGTCCGGTGGTGTGCGCGGCGCCGAGAGCGGACAGCTGGTGATCATGGCAGGCGGCGAGGTGGCGGATGTCGATACGCTGCGTCCGCTGCTGGCGCCGTTGTCGCAGCGGGTAACGCATATGGGGCCGGTAGGGGCCGGGCAGGTGACCAAGGTGTGCAATCAGCTGATCGTCGCCAGCAATGCCATGCTGATTGCCGAGACGGTGCGGCTGGCCGAGCAGGCTGGCGTGGATGCCGCGCTGCTGGCGCCGGCACTGGCCGGCGGCTTTGCCGATTCGCTGCCGCTGCAGATTCTGGCACCGCGCATGGCAGCGCGGCAGTTCGAGCCGCTGCAGTGGAAAGTCGGCACCTTGTTGAAGGATCTTGGCAATGCGTTGACGCTGGGGCAGGAGACCGGCAGCCCGTTGCCGCTGGCAGGCCTTGCTCAGCAGCTGATGCAGCAGCATGCCGCGCTGGACGGCAATGCACAGCGTGATCTCGCCAGCGTCATCGAACACTACAGCGGGAGCGGGCAATGAGGTTTGCGGCCAACCTGAGCATGCTGTTTACCGAGCTGCCACTGCCGCAGCGCTTTGCCGCGACCGCACAGGCCGGCTTTGCCGCGGTGGAGATCCAGTTTCCGTACGACGTAGCGGCGGCAGAACTGGCGGCGGCGGCCACCGCTGCCGGAGTGGAAGTCATCCTGATCAATGTGCCTGCCGGTGACCTGATGCAGGGCGGAGCGGGGTTGGCCGCACAGCCGCGGCTGCAGGCGGAGTTTGCCGCCGCGCTGCCGCAGGCGCTGGCCTATGCCCAGGCACTGGGTGTGCGCATGGTGAATGTGCTGCCCGGCAGGCTGGCGGAGGGTGTCAGCCGTCAGCAGGCACTGGCCACGCTGGCGGCCAACCTCGATGCTGCGGCGGACTTTTTCCGGCCGCATGGCATCCGTGTAGTGTGCGAGGCAATCAATGATATCGATATGCCAGGCTTTCTGCTACGCACCGCCGACGAGCTGGCCGTGCTGCTGGCGACTTGCAATAGTCGTGACATTGGCATGCAGATCGATCTGTATCACATGGCGCGCATGCAGCAGGACATTCCGGCGCTGCTGTCGAAACATCTTCCCGCCATTGCCCATGTGCAGTTTGCCGATGCGCCGGGGCGGGGCGAGCCGGGTAGTGGTGAACTGGCGCTGCGCCAGTATCTGCAGCAGTTGGATGCGTTGGGTTATCGCGGTTGGTGCGCCGCGGAATACCGGCCGACACGACCGACCGTGGAAACGCTGGCCTGGCTGACCACTGATGCTTGGTGATTTTTTGCATACACTTTGGCGTGGCATTGCAAAATCAGTGGCTTGCCGCTGTTGTCGTTGAATATTTCTTGCAATGGCAAAATATTTTCGTTATAGTGCGCCCTCTTCGAAATTAGCCGGCGGATTCTACCCGCGCCGTCGGCCTCTGATATTTCATCGCCTCTGACGCCTTTTGGCCTGTTGCCGCCATGTCCTTGCTTTCAGGACCGCTGTTTGCCGCTTGTCAGGTTGGTTCGATGACCTGTTACCCCTCAAGCGGGCTTACACCCGGCTTATCCAGCCGGACTGAAAGGATTGATATGCATTTCTCCGATCTCGGACTTCCCGTTGTTGTTGCCAAAGCCCTGGAACAAGCCGGTTACGATACCCCGACTCCGGTACAGGCCGAAGCCGTACCGGCAGCTATCGCCGGTCGCGATCTGCTGGTTTCCGCACAAACCGGTAGCGGCAAGACCGCAGCCTTCCTGCTGCCGGCACTGACCCGCATCAGCGAGCGTTCCAAAGGCCCGGGTAACGGCCCGCGCGTACTGGTGCTGACCCCGACCCGCGAACTGGCACAGCAGGTGGAAAAGAACGCCATGGTTTACGGTGAAGGCATGCGCTTCCTGCGCACCGTTACCCTGGTAGGCGGCGCTTCCTTCGGTTTCCAGACCCGCGCACTGTCGCGCCCGGTTGACATCATCGTGGCTACCCCGGGTCGCCTGATGGACCACATGCGCTCCGGCCGCATCGACTTCTCGCGCCTGGAAATGCTGGTGCTGGACGAAGCCGACCGCATGCTGGACATGGGCTTCATCGAAGACATCGAGACCATCGTTGCCGCCACCCCGGCCGAGCGTCAGACCCTGTTGTTCTCCGCTACCCTGGACGGCATCGTCGGCAAGATGGCCGAGCGCATGACCCGCGATCCGCAGCGTATCGAGATCGAGCGCAAGGATGACAGCGGCAGCATCGAAGAACATCTGCTGTACGCCGATGACAACAACCACAAGAACCGTCTGCTGGACGCCATCCTGAAGGAGTCCAACTTCGACCAGGCCGTGGTGTTCACCGCTACCAAGATCGGTTCCGAAGAAATCGCCGACAAGCTGTGCGACATGGGCTACTCCGCAGCCTGCCTGCATGGTGACATGCCGCAAAGCTGGCGTAACCGCACCCTGAACGACCTGCGTCGTGGCCGCATCAAGATCCTGGTGGCTACCGACGTGGCCGCTCGCGGCATCGACGTACCGGGCATCGGCCTGGTAGTGAACTACGATCTGCCGAAGCAGGCGGAAGACTACGTGCACCGTATCGGCCGTACCGGTCGTGCCGGCCGCAGCGGCGTGGCGATCACCATCGCCGAATCGCGCGAATTCCACCGCGTACGTCGTATCGAGCAATACCTGAAGCGCCAGCTGGCTGAAGCCGTGATCCAGGGCATGGAGCCGACCCGTCGTCCGCCGAAAGGCCGTCGTCCGCAAGGCGCCGGTGCTCGTGACGGCCAGCGTCGTGGTGGCTACGGCGACCGCAAGCCGGGTTCCGGCTACGCAGGCAACCGTGGTGGCAGCAGCTACGGCGATCGCCGCGGCAGCAGCGGTCCGCGTCAGGGTGGCCATGGCGGCGAACGCCGTGCCCCGCGCGCAGAATAAGCGTTAGCGAGCCATTCAAAAAAACCGCCCTGCCAGTAAAGGCAGGGCGGTTTTTCTATGCAGCAGCCCCAGGCTTGCGCTCAGGGTTGGCCGCAAGCGGGCATCAGCATTCCACGATATTCACCGGCACCTCAATCACATTGATCGCCAGGCCGCCACGCGCGGTTTCCTTGTACTTGCTGTTCATGTCGCGGCCGGTGTCGCGCATGGTCTTGATGACCCGGTCCAGCGACACAAAGTGCTGGCCATCGCCGCGCAGTGCCATGCGCACCGCGTTGATGGCCTTTACCGCCGCCATGGCGTTGCGCTCGATGCACGGCACCTGCACCAGGCCGCCCACCGGGTCGCAGGTCAGGCCCAGGTTATGCTCCATGCCGATCTCGGCGGCGTTTTCCACCTGCTCCGGCGTCGCGCCCATTACCTCGGCAAGGCCGCCGGCTGCCATCGAGCAGGCCGAACCGACTTCGCCCTGGCAACCGACTTCGGCACCGGAGATGGAGGCATTGAGTTTGAACAGGATGCCGATCGCGCCAGCGGTGAGCAGGAAGCGCACCACGCCATCCTCGTTGGCACCCGGCACAAAACGCGCGTAGTAGTGCAGCACGGCAGGGATGATGCCGGCAGCACCGTTGGTGGGCGCAGTGACAACTCGTCCGCCGCCGGCGTTTTCCTCGTTCACCGCCAGTGCGTACAGGTTTACCCAGTCCATTACCGTCAGCGGGTCGCGCAGGCTGGCTTCCGGGGCATTGGTGAGCTTGCGGTACAGGTCGGCAGCACGGCGTTTCACCTTCATGCCGCCAGGAAGAATGCCTTCCTGTGCGCAGCCGCGCTGTACGCAGTTCTGCATTACCTGCCAGATACGCAGCAGACCGGCACGCACTTCTTCCTCGCTACGCCAGGCCAGCTCGTTTTCCAGCATGATCTGGCTGATGCTCTTGCCTTCACGCTGACACAGCGCCAGCAGTTCGGCGCCGCTGCTGAACGGGTGGCGTAGCTCCTCGCTGCCCGGTGGGGTGAAGCCGGCATCGATTGCCGCCTCATCCACCACGAAGCCACCTCCCACCGAGTAGTAGGCGCGCTTGTCCAGCACTTCACCTTGATCGTTACGCGCCTCAAAGGTCATGCCGTTCGGGTGAAAGGGCAGTGTCTTGCGCTTGTGCAGCACCAGATGTTCACCCTCGGCAAAGGCGATTTCGTGGCTGCCAAGCAGCCGCAGCCGCTTGCTGTCACGAATCGCCGCCACCATGCCCGGCACCGCATCGGTATCCACTTCGTCCGGCAGCTCGCCCTGTAGCCCAAGCAGCACGGCAATGTCGGAGCCGTGGCCCTTGCCGGTGGCGCCCAGCGAGCCGAACAGCTCGCAGCGCACGCTGGCCACTGCCGGCAGCAGACCGTCTTTTTCCAGACGGGCGACAAACTGCCGCGCGGCACGCATCGGGCCGACGGTATGCGAGCTGGACGGGCCGATGCCGATCTTGAACAGATCAAACACGCTGAGGGCCATGATCAGCTCCCGCTGGTTTCACGGTATACCGGGAAGGCGGCACACAGCTCTGCAGCCTGGCGTTTTACACGCGCGCTCACTTCCGGGTTCTCGATGTCGTCGAGAATGTCACACACCCAGTGCGCCACCTGGCGCGCTTCGGTTTCCTTGAAGCCACGGCTGGTGATCGCCGGGGTGCCGATACGGATGCCGCTGGTCACGAACGGGCTTTGCGGATCGTTCGGCACCGCGTTCTTGTTCACGGTGATGTGGGCGGCGCCCAGCGCGGCGTCGGCCGCCTTGCCGGTAAGGCCCTTGTCGATCAGGCTCAGCAGGAACAGGTGGTCGTCGGTTTTGCCGGAGACGATGCTGTAGCCACGGTCCTGGAACACCTGCACCATGGCGCGGGCGTTGGCCAGCACCTGCTTCTGGTAATCAACGAATTCCGGCTGCAGCGCCTCCTGGAATGCCACCGCCTTGGCGGCAATCACGTGCATCAGCGGGCCGCCCTGGATGCCGGGGAATACCACCGAATTCAGCTTCTTCTCCAGCTCCGGGTTGGCCGCAGCGAGGATCAGGCCGCCACGCGGGCCGCGCAGGGTCTTGTGGGTGGTGGTGGTCACCACGTGGGCGTGCGGAATCGGGTTCGGGTACAGGCCGGCGGCTACCAGGCCAGCTACGTGGGCCATGTCCACGAACAGGTAGGCACCGATGCTGTCGGCGATTTCGCGCATGCGCTTCCAGTCCACGATCAGCGAGTAGGCGGAGAAGCCGGCCACGATCATCTTCGGCTGGTACTCATTGGCCATGCGCTGTACTTCGTCGTAATCGATCTCGCCGGTTTCCGGATTCAGGCCGTACTGCACCGCGTGGTAGATCTTGCCGGAGAAGTTGACCTTGGCGCCGTGGGTGAGGTGGCCGCCGTGGGCCAGGCTCATGCCGAGCACGGTGTCGTGCGGCTCCAGCAGCGCCATGTACACGGCGGCATTGGCCTGGCTGCCGGAGTGCGGCTGCACGTTGGCGTAGTCGGCGCCGAACAGCGCTTTGGCACGGTCGATGGCCAGTTGCTCCACCACGTCCACGTGTTCGCAGCCGCCGTAGTAGCGCTTGCCGGGGTAGCCCTCGGCGTACTTGTTGGTGAGCTGGCTGCCCTGGGCCTGCATCACGCGCGGACTGGTGTAGTTTTCGGAGGCAATCAGCTCGATGTGGTCCTGCTGGCGTTGGTCTTCGGCCTGCATGGCGGCCCACAGGGCGTCGTCGAAGCCGGCAATCTGCATATCACGGGTAAACATGGCGCTCTCCAGACAAAGGCTGCGGCCAACCTTGGCCGCAAGCCCGGTAAATGGGGGTGGGTGGTCGCTAGCGACCTTGCTTGCCCCCTCTGTCCGTGTGCCTGAGAGATTGGGTGCGCGTGTACGCACCGTGCTGCCTTCGGCGAGGCGCCATGCGGGCGCCTGCTCTCCAGAGAGCCTGGGCAGACAGTCCTTTTGCCTGAGAGTTTTCGGGGCGATTCCCCTTCGGCGCCGCCGCTGGTTTTGCAACCGGGCGATCTCTCCTGTCTGCCTGATGTGGCTGCGACCCAATCTAGAGAGCGGGTTGTCGGGCGTCAATGCCGCCGGTGGAGCGCCTGGCCATGGCGATGGCAGGGCGCCTGGCGGTGGGGATTGCGCCGGGAGGAAAATAGGTGGATTTGCGTCGCGGTCAAAATGAAAGCGGTCGCTTATGGCAATGCCGTCAGGGGCGGCCTTCGCATGTCGCTGTAAAAATAAATTGCTGATTTATATGGGAATTGATGTGTTTTTGCCACAGTCGGCCTGCGGTCAGCGCGTCTCGGCGTCGCGGTCCTGGTTCAGTGCATCTGTCAGCGGTTGGCAACCATGCGGAAAGTTTGTCTGCAATTCGCAGTCGCAGGTGAAGGGTTGCGGCCGCATGATGGCGTAGCCCTGGGCATAATCGATGCCCAGCAGGCCAACGGCCTGCATCAGCTGCGGCGTTTCGACGAACTCGGCGATGGTGCGCTTGCCCATCACGTGGCCGATGTGGTTGATGGCTGCCACCATGGCGTGATCGATGGGGTCGTCCAGCATGTCCTTGACGAAGCTGCCGTCGATCTTCAGGTAGTCCACCGGCAGGTGTTTCAGGTAGCTGAACGATGACATGCCGGAGCCGAAATCATCCAGCGAGAAACGGCAGCCCAGCTGCTGCAGCTCGGCAATAAAGCGCGTGGCATCGCTGAGATTGGCGATGGCGCTGGTTTCGGTGATCTCGAAACAGATGCTGTGCGGTGCAATGGCATGCTGGCGGAACTGCTCGCGCACGAAATCGAGAAAAGCATCGTCGCCGATGCTGTTGCCGGACAGGTTGATGGCGCAGGTGGCAATGGGGGCCCCCTTACGGCAATGCTGTCTGGCAGCCAGGGTGGCAAATGCCTGCTGCACCACCCAGCGGTCGATCAGCAGCATCAGGCCGTAACGCTCCGCCGCCGGGATGAAGCTGATCGGCGGTACCAGGCGGCCGAATTCATCGTGCAGCCGCAGCAGCAACTCGATATGGACGCCGCTGGACGCCTCTTCGTGCAGCGGCGCGATCTGCTGCATGTATAGACGGAAGCGGTTTTCCTCCAGTGCCAGGTGGATGCGCTGCACCCAGGCCATCTCGCCGTACTTCATCGATAGTTCCGAGTCGTCCGGATGGTAGACCTGCACCCGGTTGCGCCCCTTTTCCTTGGCCATGTAGCAGGCGACATCCGCAGCGCGCAGGGCTTCGGCCAGGGTGCTGAGTGGCCGGCTAAGATGCACCAGCCCGATGCTGATACTGGTATTGAACGGCCGGCCCTGCCAGACAAAGTGCAGATCCTGCACGGTTTGCCGCAACGCCTCGGCAATCTGGCCGGCATGAATGGCAGGGCAGTGCTCCAGCAGGATGCCGAATTCGTCGCCGCCCAGCCGGGCCAGGGTGTCCCCGTCACGCAACTGTTTTTGCAGCAGGGTGCAGATCTGGCGCAGCAGCTCGTCGCCGGCTGCGTGTCCACTGGTGTCATTCACCAGCTTGAACTGGTCCAGGTCGAGAAACATCAGCGCATGTTCTACCGGCTTGCTGCTGCTGGCCTGCCGCTCGATGGCGAGCTCCAGGCGCTGCTCGAATTCGCGGCGGTTTACCAGGCCGGTGAGCGCATCGTGACTGGCCTGCCAGGACAGGTTGGCAACGTACTGGCGCTCGCGGGTCATGTCGTGCAGCACCAGTACCGCACCACTGACACGGCCATGGCTGAAGATCGGCGCGGCAACCAGGGAAATGGCAATGGCACTGCCGTCCAGGCGCACCATCAGCTGGGCATGCTGGCTGCTGCCGCTGGTTTTTCCGCTCAGTATCTCTTCCAGCAGCTGGCCGTCTTGTTGCTGGTTCTGCTCGTCCAGCATGCGGATTATGGAGTTCAGCGGCAGTCCGCGTGCCTGTTCGTCCAGCCAGGTGGTGAGCTGCTCGGCTGCCGGGTTCATGTAGGAGATGAAGCCGGCTTCATCAATGGTGATGACGGCATCGCCAATCGAGGCCAGGGTAACCTGAGCGCGTTCCTTTTCTTCGTTCAGGGCTTGTTCGAATGCGGTGCGCTGTCGCAATAGCTTGCTGGTACGCCGGGTTGCCAGCATGACCAGCAGTGCACTGGCCAGTACGTTGACGGTGAGCAGCAGCTGCTGGATGAAGCGGGAGGCGGCCCCCAGCGAATCGGAGAAGGCCTTTTCCAGCGGGGTGAGCTGTTCGTTGATGTGGCGGATCTGCGCCGCCCAGCTGCGTATTTCCTCAGGGCTGGGGCGGTGGTGGCTGAAGGTGGCATGCATGCTGGCCGCAAGCTCGGTGAGCTGCAGCAGGTGATGGTCGCCGGCGGTCCAGTGCTGGATGGCGGTTTTCAGGTAGCTGACGTGGCGGAAATTGCGGTACAGCCAGATCATGCCGGGGACGTCGTCCGGGTGGTTGCCGCCCTGTATGAAACTGCTGCCGGCGCGCGCGAGATCAGGCTCGGCGGCATCCAGCGCCTGTCGGCCGTCACGGTCCGCCAGCGGAATGGCGATGGCTTGCTGGTAACGCTGAAACAGCAGCGGGTCGCCGCTGTCGGCATAAAGCTTCAGATAGTGAATGGCATCTTTCTGCCCCTTCGACCACAGGCTCTCGCCGCTGACATAGGCGCGCACATTCGACAGCATGTACAGGCTGATGCCGCTGACGGCAGCCTGCAGTATGGCCACCAGCACAAAAGGCCAGACGGTGCGCAGCAAGCGAGCGTGATGGCTGCTGGGTGGTGGTCGCATGAGTCTAGGTCGCCTTTCTTGTTGCGTGCCCCCTGTATGGGCATTTCAGGTCAGGTCGAGGTGTGGCGAGACGGCGATAGGCGGCAAAACGAGTTTGAATGAATTCTTATCAATATATAGCTGCAAGCACGCAAACTGCATAGTATTTGCCGGCGGGCAGCAGGAGATGGCACCGATTGCGGTGGGGCTGGCGCGGGATGGCGGCAGCAAAACGGGGCCGGCGCGTAACAGGTGATGCTGTCGTGCGCCGGCCCCGTTGGGGGTGTGGCAGCGGGTTTACTGCCAGCAGATCAGGGTGTGGTTCTTCTTGCCGCGCTTGAGCAGGCTGTACTGGCCAAACAGGCGCTCACCATCGGCAATCTGGTGTTCCAGGCTGTCTGCCTTGTAGCCGTTGATGCTCACCGCGCCGCTCTGGATGAAGGTGCGGGCCTCAGACTTGGACTTGGCCAGGCCGCCTGCCACCAGGGTGTCGATCAGGCCGGCATTGTCGCGTGGCAGCTGGACACTGGGCATGCCATCCTGCGCCAGCTGTGCCAGGTCGGATTCCGTCAGGTCGGCAACACTGCCGCTGAACAGGCTGGCGCTGATCCGTTGCGCGGCCTCCACTGCGGCCTGGCCATGCACCAGCGCGGTTACCTGTTCCGCCAGGATGCGCTGTGCCTGCGGCTTGCCGCCGCTGCTCTTGTCCTGCTCCTCGATGGCGGCGATCTCGTCCAGCGACAGGAAGGTAAAGTAGCGCAGGAACTTGTACACGTCGGCATCGGCGGTGTTCATCCAGAACTGGTAGAACGCGTATGGCGATGTCTTCTTGGCATCCAGCCAGATAGTGCCGGACTCGGTCTTGCCGAACTTGGTGCCGTCGGACTTGGTGACCAATGGCATGGTCAGACCAAATACCTGCTCCTGGTTGAGTCGACGAGTCAGGTCAGTACCCGCGGTAATATTGCCCCACTGGTCGGAGCCGCCGATCTGCAGTTTGCAGCCAAGACGTTTGTTGAGTTCGGCAAAGTCATAGCCCTGCAGCAGGCTGTAGCTGAATTCGGTGTAGCTGATGCCCTGATCTTCACGACTGATGCGCTGCTGCACTGCTTCTTTCTTGATCATCTGGTTGATCGAGAAATGCTTGCCGATGTCGCGCAGGAACTCCAGCGCGCCCATGCCGCCAAACCAGTCGTAGTTGTTGGCCATGATGGCGGCGTTGGCGCCTTCGAACGACAGAAACGGCGATACCTGGTCGCGGATCTTGTCTACCCAGCCGGCAATCACATCCGGGGTGTTCAGCTTGCGTTCGGTGGCCTTGAAGCTGGGGTCGCCGATCATGCCGGTGGCGCCGCCAACCAGCGCAACGGGGCTATGTCCTGCCTGTTGGAAACGGCGGAGCATAAGAATGGGTACAAGGCTGCCGATATGCAGGCTGTCTGCGGTCGGATCGAAGCCGCAATACAGAGTCACGCTCTCCTTGGTCAGCAGTTCGTCGAGGGCTGCCGCATCGGTTTGCTGTGCGATCAGGCCACGTGCTTGCAGATCCTGGATAAGGGCGGACTGGAACATCTTGGGAATTCTCCTTGGTGTGAAACGGCGCCAGCCTTGAAGCGGCAACGAGCGGCTATTCTAGCCGATTTTGCTGCACCGCAGTCTGTGCCGTGGCCAGCGGCGGTGCGTGCCGGCCGCAGCCGCTAACGGTAAAATGCAGCAGCAAAGTAAAGGAGTGTGGCAATGCGGGACCGGGTGAAAGTATGGGATGCGCCGACCAGGCTGTTTCACTGGCTACTGGTGGCCTTGTTCGGGGCAATGTGGTGGAGCGGCGAGCAGGGGCAGCTGATGCTACATACCCGCTTGGGTATCGGGCTGCTGGTACTGCTGCTGTTTCGCCTGCTGTGGGGGCTGTGGGGTAGCGAGACGTCGCGGTTTGCTAGCTTTGTGCGGGGCCCGGCGGCTATTGCTGCATACCTGCGCGGCGAGCAACAGGCGCATGCCGGCCACAACCCGCTGGGGGCGCTGATGGTGCTGGCTATGTTGGCCGCATTGCTGTTGCAGCTGTGCCTGGGCTTGTTTGCGGTGGATACCGACAGCTATTTGTATGATGGGCCGCTGGCCAGGTTGCTGGATGGCGAGCTGGCGGAACTGATCAGCGACTGGCACGGCGCCTGGTTCAACGTGCTGCTGCTGCTGGTGGTGGTGCATGTGCTTGCCATTGTGGCCTACCGTTTCCTGCGCGGGGAAAACCTGGTGCTGCCGATGCTGACTGGCAACAAGCCACGGGTTACCGGCATGCGGGTGCCAGTGTTGCGCTCTCCCTGGCTGGCACTGCTGCTGCTGATGCTGGCGGGGGGGCTGGTGCTAGGTGGCCTGGCTCTGGTGTAGACGCGTGTGCCAGCAAAAAGCCCGGCGCATTGGCCTAATGCCGTTCACTTAAGCAAGTGGACGGCATTTTTCATGGTGCGAATCTTGCTCATATCCCGGCCAAGTTAACTCTGACACTCTGGCTCCAATGGTTGGCAA
>NZ_JBHRYH010000043.1:0-63511 GCF_042648905.1 Vogesella amnigena
CTTGCCAACCATTGGAGCCAGAGTGTCAGAGTTAACTTGGCCGGGATATGAGCAAGATTCGCACCATGAAAAATGCCGTCCACTTGCTTAAGTGAACGGCATTACAAGTGGGAGAGGTCTTTTCGTGTTGTTTCGTGGGGTTCGTGGCCAAGAAAAGCGATTTTTGCCACGGAACCCACGGAAGGCACGGAAGAAAAACCAAATGGGATAGGTCTTTTCGTGTCGTTTCGTGGATTTCGTGGCCAGATGTTTACGTGGCGCAGGAAAAAACGCCGGGTGGCTACTGCCGCAGCGGCGCGCTGCTGCCGCGCGGTACCAGCTTGCCCTGCAGCACCACGTGGCGGTGGCTGCGCGCCGGGTCTTCCAGCCGCGCCAATAGCATGGCCATGGCGCTGCGGCCGATTTCGTCCACCGGCTGCTCTATCACCGTCAGACCGGGGTCGATCAGGCTGGTCCACACTTCGTTGTCGAAGCCGGCCAGCGCCAGGTCCTGCGGCAGGCGCAGGCCGGCGGCCTTGATGGCGCGCACCGCGCCCAGCAGGAAAATACCGTTACTGATCAGCAGCGCGCGCGGGCGGTCCGGCTCGGCCAGCCAGGCGCTTACCGCCGCCTCGGCTGCCTCCACGCTGGGCGGCACGAAGCGTGCCGGCGCCGGCAGGCTGGCATGGTGCAGTGCCTCGGCAAAGCCGGCGTGGCGCTCGGCGCCGGTGCTGCTGGTATTGCCGAACAGGCCGCCGATATCGCGGTAGCCGGCGGCCAGCAGGTGCTCCACCAGCTGTGCGGCAGCGCGGCGGTTGTCCAGCACCACCGCATCGCCATCGCCCTGCGCCGGGGTGCGGTCGATCATCACTACCGGAAAGCCCAGCATGTCGGTATCCAGCGCGGCGGCGCTGTGGCGGGTGGGCGCCAGGATCACCCCGGTGACGCGTTCCTCGCGCATCAGCCGCAGGTACATGGCTTCCTTCTCCGGGTCTTCGTCGGTATTGCACAGGATCACGCGCATCCCGTTTCGATACGCTTCGTCCTCCACTGCCCGGCTAACGGCGGTAAAAAACGGGTTACGGATATCCGACACGATCAATCCTATAGTGTCGGTGTGCTGTGAACGCAGGCGGCGCGCCGCCAGATTGGGTCGGTAATCCAGCTTGGCCATGGCCGCCTCCACCCGCTTGCGTACCTTGTCGCTCACCGGGCCGTTGCACAGCACGCGGGATACCGTGGAAACCGACACGCCGGCCAGTTCCGCCACATCCTTGATTTTTGCCATCCGCTTTCTCCGGTATCGATTGCAACTAGCCATATCTTGGTCCGTTGCATTATTGGCCAAGATGTTACACCGAAATCCAAATCTTTATTGACACAAAAATTGGTATCGATTTCAATGCACGCAAACAAATCCAGACACAGGAGACTTCACCATGTCCAGCACGCTGATCCGCCCCGAACTGGTACGCCTTGGTGCCGCCCCGGCCAGCAAGGCCCAAGCCATCAGGGAAGCCGGCCAACTCCTGGCTGCCGCCGGTCATATCGACCCGGCGTATGTAGACAGCCTGCTGGCACGTGAAAACGTTGCCAATACCTACCTGGGTCATGGTGTGGCCATCCCCCATGGCATGATCGAACACCGCCACCTGATCCACAGCACCGCCATTGCCGTGCTGCAGGTGCCGGGCGGTATCGAATGGAACCCGGGCCAGACCGTGCACCTGGTGTTTGCCATTGCCGCCCAGTCCGACGAACACCTGGCGCTGCTGCGCCGCCTTACCCGCCTGCTGCAGGACGAAGCCGCGCTGGGCCGCCTGTTTGATACCCCGCACCCGGCCGACCTGCTGGCCGCACTGGAGCAACAGGCGCCGGCCGCCGCACCCGCCGAGCAGGTTGCCGACTTCGCCCATGGCTTCGACTGGGTCATGGACTACCCCAACGGCCTGCACGCCCGCCCGGCCCAGCAGTGGGTGGAAACCGCCCGCCGCTTTGCGGCCAACGTACGGGTGCGCAAAGGCGAAGAAAGCGGTGACGGCAAGAACCTGATCGCGCTGCTGCAGCTGGGCATTGCCCACAATGAAACCCTGCATGTTTCCGCCGAAGGCCCGGATGCCGAGGCACTGCTGGCAGCGCTGAAAGCGGTGATGAGCGGCCTCACCGCCGCCGAACAGGAACAGGCCGACAAGGCCGCGAAGCAGCAACAGGCACAGGCACGCCGCGCGCTGTGGCAACCGGCTGGCAAGCCGCTGGCGCTGGACGGCATTGCCGCCAGCCCGGGCCTGACGATCGGCCAGCTACGCGTGCTCAAGCCTTCGGTGCTGGAGGTGCCGGATCACCCGGTGCTGCTGGGCACCGGCGGCGACCAGCTGGACGCGGCGTTGGCCGCTACCCGCCAGGAGCTGCAGGATCTGGCGGCTGCCACCGGCAAGCGCATGGGCGCTACCGAGGCCGGTATCTTCCGCGCCCAGGCCGAGCTGCTGAACGACACCGATCTGATTACCCTTACCTGCCAGCTGATGGTGGAAGGCCACGGCGTGGCCTGGGCCTGGCACCAGGCGGTAAGCCGCCTGGCCGAGCGCCTGGCCGCGCTGGGCAACCCGCTGCTGGCCGCTCGCGCCGCCGACCTGCGCGACGTGGGCCTGCGCGTGCTGGACAAGCTGGCGCCGGAGCTGGGCGCCCGCCGCAAGCCGCTGGATGAAGGCGACAACCTGATTATCGCTGCCGCCGACCTCACCCCGTCCGACACCGCCGCGCTGGACCCGCAACGCATCATCGGCCTGTGCACCGCACAGGGCGGCCCGTCCTCGCACACCGCCATCATCGCCCGCACCCTGGGCATGCCGGCGCTGGTGGCGCTGGGCGCCTCGCTGCTGGACCTGCCGGATGGCGCCACCGCCATCGTCGATGGCGACAGCGGCCGCCTGTATCTGAATGCCGACGAAGCCGACCTCGCCAGCGCCCGCCAGTGGATTACCCGCCAGCAGGAAGCCGCGCGCAACAGCGCCGCCGCTGCGCTTGCGCCGGCCACCACCCAGGACGGCAAGCGCATCGAGGTTGCGGCCAACGCCAACCACCCGGACCAGGCTGCCGCCGCGATGAAGGCCGGTGCCGAAGGCGTGGGCCTGATGCGTACCGAATTCCTGTACCTGGAGCGCGACAGTGCCCCGAGCGAAGACGAGCAGTACCAGACCTACCGCGGCATGCTGGACGCGCTTGAGGGCAAGCCGCTGATCATCCGCACCCTGGATATCGGCGGAGACAAGCAGGTGCCGTACCTGAACCTACCGCACGAGGAAAACCCGTTCCTGGGGGTGCGCGGCGTACGCCTGCTGCTGCGCCGCCCGGACCTGCTGGAGCCGCAGCTGCGCGCCATCTACCGCGCCGCCAGCCACGGCCCGCTGTCCATCATGTTCCCGATGATCACCAGCCTGGAGGAGGTCAAGGCACTGCGCGCGGTATGCGAGCGCATCCGCCAGGAGTTGGCCGCACCGGAAGTGCCGCTGGGCATCATGGTGGAAGTGCCGGCGGCGGTGGCGATGGCCGACCAGCTGGCCGAACACGTCGACTTCTTCTCCATCGGCACCAATGACCTCACCCAGTACGTGCTGGCCATCGACCGCCAGCACCCGGAGCTGGCGCGCGAAGCCGACGCACTGCACCCGGCGGTGCTGCGCATGATCCGCCAGACGGTGGAAGGCGCCAGCCGCCACAACCGCTGGGTAGGCGTGTGCGGCGGCATCGCCGGCGACCCGCTGGGCGCCGCCATCCTGGCCGGCCTCGGCGTGCAGGAGCTGTCGATGAGCCAGCGCGACATCGCCAGCGTGAAAGCCATGCTGCGCCGCTGCAGCAGCGGTCACCTGGCCCGCCTGGCCGCCGATGCACTGCGTTGCCCGGACGTGGGCGCGGTGCGCGCGCTGGCCGCCCGCCTGGAATCGGTACGCGAAGAGGTGGAGGCATGAGCCGCCAGGTGCTGACCATCACGCTGAACCCGGCGCTGGATCACACCATTCGCCTCGCCAGCCTGGAAGTTGGCCGCGTCAACGTGGCACAGGACGCGGCGCAGACCCCGGGTGGCAAGGGCGTGAACGTGGCCAGCTGCCTGGCCGACTGGGGCGTGCCGGTAATGGCCAGCGGCCTCTTGGGCCGCGACAACGCCGGGGCCTTTGCCAGCCTGTTCGAAGGCAAGGGCATCGCCGACCGCTTCCTGCGCCTGCCGGGCAGCACCCGCACCAATATCAAGCTGGTGGCGCAGGACACCCTGGACACCACCGATGTGAACCTGCCCGGCGTGGACGTGCCGGACAGCGCGCTGCCGCAGCTGATCGAGCAGCTGCAACACCTGGTGGAAGACGGCCAGATCGTGGTGCTGGCCGGCAGCCTGCCGCCGGCACTGCAAGCGGTCGGCTACCTGCCGCTGCTGCGCGAACTCAAGGCGCTGGGCGCCGAAGTGGTGCTGGACACCAGCGGCGAGGCGCTGGCGCAGGTGCTGGCGCAGGACGAAGCCCTGCCGGCAATGATCAAGCCCAACCGCCACGAACTGGAAGAGTGGCTTGGCCGCGCACTGCCCAGCATCGCCGATATCGCCGCCGAGGCGCGCCGCCTCAACCAGCGTGGCATCGCCACCGTGGTGGTATCGCTGGGTGGCGACGGCGCGCTGCTGTCCACCCGCCAGGATGGCTGCTGGCTGGCCAGCCCGCTGCGCATCACCCCGCTGAGTACCGTGGGCGCCGGCGATGCGCTGGTGGCCGGCATGGTAGCCGCGCGCCACGCCGACCAGAGTTGGCCGCAGGCACTGCGCCTCGGCACCGCCTTTGCCGCCGCCAAGCTGCAGCGACTAGGACCACACCTGCCGCCACGGGCGGAAGTGAAGGCCTTGCTGGAACAAGTACAGCTGCAGGCGGTGTAGGCCGCCTTGCGGCCAACCTTACAGATTCATCCGGCTCGTACCGCCCCCTACAACACACCGGGCGAGCCGGATATTTCAGGGCGCCACGCAAAACCCGGCTTCACGCGGGGAGTTGCCAAGCGTTCTACAGCAGCACAACGAGAGGAGACATAAATGTCATCACTGCTGGCCGTACTCACCTGCCCGGATCGCAGCACCCAGAGCCTGCTGGCTGCCGAGGCGCTGCGCAAGGCTGCCAAACAGCTTGGGCAGGCCATCCGCATCGAAACCCATACCGCACAAGGCGTGCAGGACCCGCTGAGCGAGGCTGAACTGGCCGCCGCGCAGCAGGTGATTCGCGTTGGCGGCAGCGGCAGCGATGCCCGCTTCAGCGGCAAGCGCGAACACAGCGCCTCGCTGGAAGCGGTGCTGGCCGACCCGGCCGCCGTGCTGAGCGCGGCGCTGAATGGCACGCAGGCTGCCGCGGCCAGCCAGACGCTGTCCATCGTCGCCATTACCTCCTGCCCCACCGGCATCGCCCACACCTTCATGGCGGCCGAAGGCCTGAGCGGCGCCGCCGAGGCGCTGGGCCACCGCATCAAGGTGGAAACCCAGGGCTCGGTTGGTTCGCAAAATGCCCTCACCTCGGCCGACATCGCCGGCGCCGATCTGGTGATCATCGCCGCCGACACCCAGGTGGACACCAGCCGCTTCGCCGGCAAGCGCGTGTTCATGAGCGGCACCAAGGCGGCAATCAACGACGGCAAGGCGCTGATCAACAACGCCAACGCCAACGCGAAACTGCAGGCAGCAGCAGCCGGCGGCCAGGGCAGCGGCAATGCCGCAGCCGCTGCGGCCAGCAGCAGCAAGGAACGCAGCAGCGCTTACAAGCACCTGATGACCGGCGTGTCCTTCATGCTGCCCTTCGTGGTGACCGGCGGCCTGCTGATCGCACTAGGCTTCGCACTGGGCGGCATCTATGTGTATGAAGACGCCTTCAAGGGCACCCTGGGCTGGACGCTGTTCAATATCGGCGCCAAGGCATCCTTCGCGCTGATGGTGCCGATTCTGGCCGGCTATATCGCCTACTCCATCGCCGACCGCCCCGGCATCGCCCCCGGCATGGCTGGCGGCATGATTGCCGGCGCCATCGGCTCCGGCTTCCTCGGTGGCATCGTGGCTGGCTTCATTGCCGGCTACTCGGTGAAATACCTCAACGAGAAGATCCAGCTTGGCCGCAACTTCGATGGCCTCAAGCCGGTGCTGATCCTGCCGCTGTTGGGTACCACCATCGTCGGCCTGCTGATGTACTACGTGCTGGGCCAGCCGGTAGCGGCGGCGCTGGGCGTGGTAACCGAATGGCTGAAAGGCCTGCAGGGCAGCAGCGCACTGCTGCTGGGCATGATCCTGGGCGGCATGATGGCCTTCGACATGGGCGGCCCGATCAACAAGGCGGCCTACACTTTCGCTACCGGCCTGATCGCCAGCCAGGTGTACGCGCCGATGGCCGCGGTAATGGCCGCCGGCATGACCCCGCCGCTGGGCATCGCGCTGGCTGCGCTGCTGTTCAAGAACCGCTTCTCCGCCGATGAGCGCGAAGGCGCCAAGGCAGCCGGCGTGCTTGGCATCTCCTTCATTACCGAAGGTGCCATCCCGTTCGCCGCCAAG
Source organism: Vogesella amnigena (assembly GCF_042648905.1). Lineage (NCBI taxonomy): Bacteria > Pseudomonadati > Pseudomonadota > Betaproteobacteria > Neisseriales > Chromobacteriaceae > Vogesella > Vogesella amnigena. The sequence goes on from NZ_JBHRYH010000043.1 coordinate 6,539, forward strand.
GACCCGCTGCGCGTGATCCCGTCGCTGGTGGCCGGCTCGGCACTGGCCGGCGCCATCTCCATGGCCTCCGGCTGCGAGCTGCGCGTGCCGCACGGCGGCGTGTTCGTGCTGCCGATTCCCAATGCGGTAAGCAACCTGGGCATGTACATCGTGGCGCTGCTGGCCGGCACCGCACTCACCGCCGTGCTGCTGGGCGTGCTGAAGAAAACCCCGGACGCGGCCAACGCCTGATTGGCCCTTCCCGGCCTGACCGTTTCTCTCCCAACCTGCCCTGCAGGCCCGGCCCGCGCCCTCCCCGGCGCCGGGCCGTTTTTTTTTGTCGTACCATGGCGGATGACCACGCGGACACCTTTACTTACAATATCCGACATTCCACCGCTGTCGGCGGTGCACTGCCATAGCAAGGACAGTAGACATGCCATTGAGTTACCAGTTGCGGGGCAAGGAAGCCAGCATCCACGTGCGCGGCCATTTCAATTTTTCGCTGCATAGCGATTTTCACGCAGCCTGCCGGGCGATCCTTGCCAGCGACAGCATACAGAGCGTGGAAATCGACCTGCAGGACACCGACTACCTGGACAGCTCGGCACTGGGCATGCTGCTGGTACTGCGCGAGCAGGCCGCGCCACGCGGCTACAAACTGCTGATCACCAATGCCCGTCCGGCACTGCGCCAGATACTGGCCATTGCCTGTTTCGACAAATTCTTCCAGATCGACTAAGGGGCCAGCATGCGTCAGCTGAACGTGCTGGTGGTTGACGACAGCAAGGTCAACCGCCTGGTGATTGCCCGCCTGATTCACAACCTGGGCCACCTGGTGACCGAAGCCGGCGATGGCGCCGAGGCTCTGGCCTGCTGCGAGGCGCAGCTGCCGGACCTGATCCTGATGGATGTGATCATGCCGGTGATGGATGGCCTCACCACCACGCGGCTGCTGCGCGAACGCTATACGCGGCAATGGATACCCATCATCTTCCTGACCGGCAAGAGCGAGCAGGAAGACGTGCTCACCGGCCTGGCCGCCGGCGGCGACGACTACCTGACCAAGCCGGTGGACACCAAGCTGCTGGCCGCCAAGATCCGGGTAATGGTGCGTATCGCCGAGATGCAGCAGCGCATCGCCCAGGATGCCCAGCGGCTGGAAGCCTACTACCACGCCAACCAGATGGAACAGCAGCTGGCCCAGCACGTGCTGCATAACCTGTATGGCGACCGGCAGGACGACACGCTGGAGCAGTGGATACGCCCCACGGTGCAGTTCAGCGGCGACATCATCACCGCCGCCAAATCGCCAACCGATACCCTGCACTTCATGCTGGCCGACAGCACCGGCCACGGGCTGGCGGCGGCGATTGCCTGCCTGCCCGCCGCCACCGTGTTCTACGCCATGACGCAGAAGGGCTTCGGCATCCACGCCATTGCCCGCGAAATCAACAAGAAACTCAAGCAGCAGCTACCGGTGGGCCGCTTCGTGGCCGCCACGCTGGTGGCCATCTCGCCGCAGGAGCGCACCGTCACGGTGTGGAACGGCGGCCTGCCGTTTGCCGCCTTCATCAACGAGCGGGGCGAGGTGGAAAAGCAGTTCGTTTCCAGCCACCCGCCGCTGGGCATCCTGCCCAATGCCGACTTCGACCCGGCGGTGGAGGTGTTCCGCTGGAACCAGCCCGGCCGCGTGATGGTGTGCTCCGATGGCCTCACCGAGGCACTGGACAGCAACGGCCAGCTGCTGGACCTGGCGCAGATCACCCGCCTGCTGGCCAGACCGCTGCCGGACAAGGTCATCGACCAGGTGGCAGGTACCGTCAGCCGCAACCTGGGCGAGCAGGAAAACGCCGACGATATCTCGGTGGTGATTGCCCCGTGCAGCAACGATAGCCAGCCGGCGGTGGTGCATGCCCAGCCCAGCGGCTTCACCCATCTGGACAACTGGGAGATCCGCCTGAGCTTCGGCCCCAAGGAACTGCGCGAAGACCTGGGCATGCCCACACTGCTGGGCTGGCTCAACCAGATCGGCCTGAACGAGCAGCAGTTCAGCGACATGCTGCTGGTGGTGTCGGAGCTGTTCAACAACGCGCTGGATCACGGCCTGCTGGCGCTGGATTCCGCCGACAAGGACAGCAGCAACGGCTTCATCCACTACCTGACCCAGCGCCAGCAGCGCCTGGCCGCCTTGCAGCAGGGCAGCATCCAGGTGGCGATGTGGCGGGATGGCAGCCTGCTGCGGCTGTCGGTAAAGGACAGCGGCGGTGGGTTCGATCTGTCCGCCCAGCCAGGCCAGGCGGACGACGCCAAGCATGGCCGCGGCATCGCGCTGATCCACCGCCTGTGCCAGCAGGTGGGCTACCACGACGGCGGCACCCGCGCGGAAGTGGCCTATCAGCTGTAAACTGGCGCCCCGCCCAAGCGGCCATGCGGCCAACCCGGAACCATGTCGTACACCCTGCAGCACGCCGGCCATGCCGAGCTGGAAATCAAGAAAAGCCGCTTCCTGGGCTGCGTCGAGCCAATGGCCGACCGCGCCGGCGCACTGGCGCGCGTAGCCGAGCTGAAGGCCGCCCATCCCGCTGCCGCCCACGTGTGCTGGGCGCTGCTGGCCGGCGGCCACAGCGCGGCCAACGATGACGGCGAGCCCTCCGGCACCGCCGGCCGCCCGATGCTGGAAGTGCTGCGCCACCAGCAGCTGGATGGCGTGCTGGCCACCGTAGTGCGCTACTACGGCGGCGTGAAGCTGGGCGCCGGCGGCCTGGTGCGCGCCTACACCGACAGCGTGGCGCGCGCACTGGACGGCGTACCGCGCCAGCAGCGCCAGGTGCTGCGGCAACTGCACTGCCGTTTCCCCTACCCGCAGGAAGGCACGGTGCGCCGCCTGCTGGCGCGCCAGCAGGCCGAGCTGCTGGAAGTGGTACACGAAGATAACGTGCGCTGCTGCTTCCGCATCGTGGCCGACCAGGCCGAGCCACTGCAACAGGCCCTCAACGACGCCTGCCACGGCCAGCTTGCCTGGCTGGATGAGGAACAAACATAACGCTGCCACCTGCCCACCCTATCCGCCAGGCCCCCAACGGTAGGGCGGGTTGAACCAGCGGTTCATACCCGCGTGCATCGCCAGCATTACGCGGGTATGGCCTGCGGCCAACCCGCCCTACGAGGTTAGGCACACTAAGCTTTCACCAGAACAACCTTCCAAAAAATAGAACCGAACCGACGTGCCCCAATCCCGTTGGCGCGAGCCGTGCAAAATGGTGCGCCCCAGGTTTTAAGACGCCGATCTGTCTGAGTCCCGAGCCGTTAGCGAGGGACGAGTTCGGCGGCGCCTGGGGCGTGCCTTTTTGCACGGGGTTTCGAGCAGCCGCCGGGTCGCCTTTTCTTTGGGTACTTTCTTTTGGCGAAGCAAAAGAAAGTACCCCGTCCGCCGGGCGGAACCGGCGACTTCAAACATCATCCGCGCAGCGGATCTCCCTCCCCGCTGCGACTAAAGTCGCATTCCCCCCTCCCTATGGGCTTCTTATAGTGGTCTGGCCATCCGGCAATCCACTTATCGTCAGGAGAATCCCATGCGTACCTGGACAACCCCGCAAGTGATCGAAGTATCCCTCGGCTGCGAAATCAACTGTTACATGTGCGCCGAGCGCTGAGGCAGCCATCATGTTGCGCGTCATCGTGCTGGGTGCAGCGGCGGGCGGCGGTCTGCCGCAATGGAACTGTGGCTGTGATGCCTGCCGCGCCGCCCGTGAAGGACGGCTGGCCCCGCAGACACAGTCTTCCATCGCCGTGTCGGCCGATGGCGCGCACTGGGTGCTGATCAATGCCTCGCCCGACATCCGCCAGCAGCTGGCGGCCACGCCGGCGCTGCAACCGCAACACTTTCCGCGTTCCACCCCCATCCAGGCCGTGCTGCTGACCAATGCCGACGTGGACCACATCGCCGGCCTGCTGTCATTGCGCGAGGGGCAGCCCTTCGCGCTGTACGCCACCGGCCGGGTGCAGGGCGTGCTGGCCGCCAATGCGGTGTTCAACGTGCTGGACCATTTGCTGGTTCCGCGCCGCAAGCTGGCACTGGATGCGCAACAGCCGGTGCTGGATGCCGAAGGCCGTGACAGCGGCGTGCGGGTGGAAGCGTTCACCATTCCCGGCAAGGTGGCACTGTGGCTGGAAGATCCGGCTGCGGCCAACTTTGGCAGCGTGGCGGAAGACACCATCGGCCTGGCAATTTCCACCGCCGACAGCGTGGGCCGGCTGATCTACCTGCCCGGCTGCGCCGCACTGCCGGCAGACATCAAGGCCAGGCTGCGCCCCGGCGACAGCCTGCTGTTCGACGGCACCACCTACACCGACGACGAGATGATCCGCGCCGGCCTCGGCAACAAGACCGCCGCGCGCATGGGCCACCTGCCGATGAGCGGCGAGGCCGGCAGCATGGCGCTGTGGCGCGATGTGCCGCTGGCCGGCAAGCGTTTCATTCACATCAACAACAGCAACCCCGTCCTGTTGCCGCACAGCCCCGAGCGCGCTGCCATCGCCGCCGCCGGCTGGCAGCTGGCGCACGACGGCATGGAGTTCAGCGTTGAATAAGCCACTCACTGCCCCGCTGTCACCGGCGGAACTGGAAGACGCGCTGCGCACCATCGGCCACGCGCGCTATCACAACCTGCACCCTTTCCACCACCTGCTGCACGGCGGCAAGCTGAACTTCGGCCAGGTACAGGCCTGGGCGCTGAACCGCTACTGCTACCAGGCGGCGATTCCGCGCAAGGACGCGGCGCTGATCAGCCGCATCCACGACCGCGAGCTGCGCCGCGAATGGGTGCAACGCATCCTCGACCACGACGGCTACGGCGACGAGGAAGGCGGCATCGAGCGCTGGCTGGTGCTCTCCGACGGCCTGGGCCTGCCGCGCGACTACGTGATCTCGCGCCAGGGCGCGCTGCCGGCCACGGTGTTCGCGGTGGAGGCCTACGTGGACTTCGTCGCCCGCCATCCGCCAGTGGTTGCAGTGGCCTCCTGCCTTACCGAGTTGTTCGCCCCGGCCATCCACCGTGAGCGCATTGTCGGGCTGCTGGAAAACTATGACTTTATCGACGACAAGGTGCTGGCCTACTTCCGCCGTCGCCTGACGCAGGCGCCGCGCGATGCCGACTTCGCGCTGGACTACATCAAGCGCCACGCGCAGACCGTGGCCGAGCAGCAAGGCGTGCTGGACGCGCTGACCTTCAAGTGCAATGTGCTGTGGGCGCAGCTGGACGCGCTGTACAGCGCCTACGTGGCCCCCGGCATGATCCCGCCCGGTGCCTTCAACCCGGCGCAGCCGCCATGCTGAGCCTCGCCGACAGCGTGCGGCTGGCGCCCGGCACCCGGCTGCAGCACGACAAGGTACGCCAGCGCTGGGTGCTGCTGGGGCCGGAACGCATGCTGATCATCGACGAGCTGGCGCGGCTGTGCCTGGAGCGCAGCGCCGGCGTGAACATCGGCCAGCTGTGCGAAGGGTTGGCCGCAGAATTCGCCGCGCCGCTGGCCACCGTGCAGCAGGACGTGCTGGCGCTGTTCACCACCATGAGCGAGAAGGGCTTTCTGCGCCATGACTGACACCACTGCGACTGCTTCGAGCACAACTGATTCGACCTCCTCGCGCCAGCCGGAACCGCCGCTGGCCATCCTGCTGGAGCTCACCCACCGCTGCCCGCTGCGCTGCGCCTACTGCTCCAACCCGCTGGCGCTGACCCCGGCCAGCCAGGAGCTGGATACCGCCGGCTGGCGCGAGGTACTGCGCCAGGCCGCCGACATGGGCATGCTGCAGGTGCATTTTTCCGGTGGCGAACCGATGGCGCGCAGCGACCTCACCGAGCTGGTGGCCTACGCCAGCGAACTGGGGCTGTACAGCAACCTGATCACCTCCGGCGTGCTGCTGGATGCGTCCAGGTTGGCCGCATTGCAGCAAGCCGGCCTCAACCACGTGCAGCTGAGCTTCCAGGGGCTGGAGGATACGCAGGCGGATAGGCTGTCCGGCTTTCGCGGCGGCGTGGCAAAAAAACAGGCTGCACTGGCACTGGTACAGCAAAGCGGGCTGGCGCTGACGCTGAACTTCGTCATCACCCGCAGCAATGCCCACGAGCTGGACGCCATGCTGCATTACGCCGACCAGCACGGCATCGCCCGGGTGGAAGTGGCCAACACCCAGTACTACGGCTGGGGGCTGCAGAACCGCGCGGCGCTGATTCCCAGCGAAGCACAGCTGGACGCGATGACCGCCTGCGTAACGCAGTGGCGCGAGCAAACCCGCGGCCGCATGGTGATCGACTACGTGATCCCCGACTACTACGCGCGCCGCCCCAAGGCCTGCATGGGCGGCTGGGCGCAGCGTTTTCTCAACGTGATGCCGGATGGCACCCTGCTGCCCTGCCACGCGGCGCAGACACTGGCGCACCTGCAGTTCCCGCGCGTGCCGCACAGCACCCTGCACGCGGCCTGGTACGACTCACCCGCCTTTGCCGCCTATCGCGGCAGCAGCTGGATGCCGGAACCCTGCGGCGGCTGCGAGCACAAGGAGCGCGACTTCGGCGGCTGCCGCTGCCAGGCGCTGGCGCTGGCCGGCAGCGCCGACACGCTGGACCCGGTATGCGAGCGCTCGCCACAGCACGAACACGTCGTCACCCTGGCACGGCGAGAAGCGCAACTGGGCGAGCAGCCCTACACCCTGCGCAGCTTCTCGTTCAGCGCTTGAAACCGCATGCGGCCAACCCTGGACCGCGCTGAAAACAAAACCGCCCTGCCGCAATATGCGCCAGGGCGGTTTTTCAATGGCCGGGGTTGGCCGCAAGTCTTACTTCAGCGGAATCTTCAGCGCCACCGGCACCGGTACCGCGGTAACGCTGTTCTTCGGGCTGCCGTCGATCAGCCGGTCGGAATACACCAGGTAGACCAGCGTGTTGCGGCGAGGATCCACCATGCGTACCACGCGCACATGCTTGAACAGGATGGAAGCGCGCTCGGTGAACACCTCGTCCTCCTGCGGCAGCGGCCCCTTGAAGGCGATCTGCCCCACCTGGCGACAGGCCACCGACGCCTCCGCCTTGTCCTCGGCCAGCCCCAGCGCACCGGACACGCCGCCGGTCTTGGCGCGCGACAGGTAGCAACTCACCCCACTGACCAGTGGATCGTCGAACACCTCCACCACGATCTTGTGATTGGGCCCGATCAGCTTGAAGGCGGTGGACACGTCGCCCACCTTCTCCGCCTGCGCCAGCAGCGGCAATGCCGCCAGTGTGAAGGCACACAGCCAGTGTTTCATCTTGATCTCCGTTAGCCATTAAGCGGTAAGCAGGAAAGTATGCAGCATGCCGGATCATGATGATCGACAAGTGACATTCATTGGCAAAACTGCCGGCACGCATGAATCGGCTGAAGAGAGTCGCCCGCCGTGAACTGATATAACGCAGAAAATCCGTCTGACCTTACATCTTTCTGCAGCTCGCCAGTCGTGTTGGTATAAACTGATACTCGTATTACAAGTATTCAAGGAGCCTATCATGGCAACTTCCATCCGCCTGGATGACGAAACGGAACGCCGGCTGAACTTCCTGGCAAAGCAGACAGGCCGCTCGAAAACCTTCTATCTCAAGAGCCTCATTGAGCAGGGGCTGAGTGACTTGGAAGACTACTACCTTGCTGCCGATGTGCTGGAACGCATCCGCGCTGGTCAGGAACGGGTACATTCTGCCGCTGAGGTGAGGGCTGAACTTGGCCTGGACGATTAAGTACGCGGATTCTGCGCTGCGCCAGTTGAAGAAGCTGGACAAGCCTATCGCACGCCGCATCCTGGACTATATGGATGAACGCATTTCCAGCGCAGATGATCCCAGGGTTGCCGGCAAGGCGCTCACCGGTCCGATGGGCGGGCTATGGCGCTACCGTGTAGGTGATTACCGCGTCGTCTGCGAGATTCGTGATGGGGAACTGATTGTGCTGGTGCTTGAAGTCGGCAACCGTAAGGACGTTTACCGGGATTGAAAGCAACGGCTGGCAACAAGCGCGGTTGCCAGCGGGTAGCGTGCGGAACAGCCAGGACAGAGAAGATAATCAAACTCTGCTATCGAGCCAGCGCATCCGAAAACAAAAAAGCCATCCGTATGGATGGCTTTTTTGTCTGAAACGGGTTCTTTGGTCGGGGCGAGAAGATTCGAACTTCCGACCCCCTGCACCCCATGCAGGTGCGCTACCAGGCTGCGCTACGCCCCGACGAAAGAGGGGACAATTATAGGCAATGAATCAATTCTTGCCAAGCGAGATATCCAGCCAATCCACTACTGCCTGCAGTTCCGCGCGTACCTGCTGCGCGGTCATCGGCGCCGGCTCGTCGCTGGACAGGCGCTGGCGTGCACCGTGCAGGGTAAAACCGTCGTCATACAGCAGCTCGCGGATGCGACGCACCAGCAGCACTTCCGCATGCTGGTAGTAGCGGCGGTTGCCGCGGCGCGTGACATTGCGCAACTCGGAGAACTCCTGCTCCCAGTAGCGCAGCACATGCTGTTTGACTCCGGTCAGCTCGCTGACCTCACCAATGGAAAAGTAGCGTTTGGCCGGGATCGGCGGCAGCTCAGCCTTGTTTGTCGGCATGATAGAGTTCAACCATTCCCTTGAGTTTCTGGCTAGCGTGGAAAGTTACCACGCGGCGGGCGGTGATGGGAATCTCTTCGCCGGTTTTCGGGTTGCGGCCCGGGCGCTGCGGTTTGTCGCGCAACTGGAAATTTCCGAAACCGGACAATTTCACGCTGGTACCGGATTCCAGCGTGGAGCGGATCTCTTCAAAAAACGATTCCACCATGTCTTTGGCTTCGCGCTTGTTCAGGCCCACTTTATCGAACAAGAGATCGGCCAACTCGGCCTTGGTCAAAGTCATGACTACTCCTCACTACAACTTGTATTGCTTGAACAGGCCGCCCGCAGCAGCGGGCGGCCAACGGTTATTGATGCAGACTCAGGCGCGCAGTTCCGCACCGGCGGCCTGGGCGGCAGCCAGCATGGCGGCCACGCCCTGCTCCACTTCCTCGTCCACCAGGGTGCGATCCGCCGCCTGCATGATGATGCGCAGCGCCAGGCTCTTCTTGCCGTCTTCCACACCCTTGCCACGGTACACGTCGAACAGCGCCAGTTCGCGCACGAACTCCGGTGCGGCAGCCAGCATGGCCTGCTGCAGGCTGGCCAGCGTCACCTCTTCGGCCACCACCAGCGCCAGGTCGCGACGCACCGGCTGGAACTTGCTTACCGGCTGCACGGCCACGCGGCGGCTCTGCTCCACTACCTCGGCAGCCAGTTCGAACAGCACCGGCGCGGTACTGAGGCCGTAAGCCTGCACCCAGCGCGGGTGCAGTTCGCCCACATGGCCCACCACGGCACCATCCAGCACCACCTCGGCACAACGGCCCGGGTGGAACGCCGGATGCTCGCCCTTGCGATATTCGGCCACGCGCGGATACAGCAATGCCTCCACATCGGCCTTGGCGTCGTAGAAATCGACACGCTCGGCCTTGCTGGCCCACTGCTCGGCCACGCGGCTGCCGTAGGCCAGGCCGGCCACGCGTTCCGGCTGCAGCAGGCTGCCATCAGCCTGTTTCAGGAATACACGGGCAATCTCGAACACGCGCACGCGGTTGTGCTTGCGGTTGAGGTTGCCGACCAGCACGTCCACCAGGCCGCCGATCAGGCTGGAGCGCATCACGCTCATCTGGCTGGCGATGGGGTTCTGCAGACGCACCGGGTTGCTGTTACCGGCGAAATCGCGCTCCCACTTTTCTTCCACAAAGGCGTAGCTGACGATTTCCTGGAAATCGCGGCCAGCCAGCAGGCGGCGCACTTCGCTGCGCGGGCGCAGGGTTTCCGGCTGCGGCAGCATGGCCAGACGCGAGCGCGGTGCATCGGACGGAATCGCGTCGTAACCATATACGCGGGCGATTTCCTCGATCAGGTCTTCCTCGATGGCGATGTCGTAACGGAAGCTCGGCGCCTCCACCACGAAGCCGTCTTCCACCACGTCGAACACAAAGCCCAGGCGGGTGAAGATGGCGGCGATGTCGGCTGCGGCCAACGTTACGCCCAGCACCTTGGCCACGCGGGCGGTGCGTACCTTCACACGGTTGCGCGCCGGCAGTTCCGCCACGGTTTCCACCAGCGGGCCAGCCACGCCGCCGCAGATTTCCAGTGTCAGCGCGGTGGCTCGCTCGATGGCTTCCTGCTGCAGCTGGAAGTCCACGCCGCGCTCGTAGCGGTAGGAGGAATCGGAACCAAAGCCCAGCTCACGCGCCTTGCCGGCGATGATTTCCGGGTTGAAGAACGCGCTTTCGAAGAAGATGTCGCGGCTCTCGGTGGTCACGCCGCTTTCCAGCCCGCCCATGATGCCGGCGATGGCCAGCGGCTTGCTGTCATCGGCGATCACCAGCAGTTCCGGCGTCAGCGCCACCTCTTTTTCGTTCAGGCACACCAGCTTTTCGCCGTCACGGGCAAAGCGCACGTTGATGCCGCCGTCCAGCTTGGCCAGATCGAAGGCATGCATCGGCTGGCCCTGTTCCAGCAGCACGTAGTTGGTGATGTCCACGATGGCGGAAATCGGGCGCAGGCCGGAGCGTTCCAGGCGGCGGCGCATCCATTCCGGGGTAGCCGCGGCGGCGTTCACGCCCTTGATGACGCGGCCGATGTAGCGGCCGCAGGCGTTGGCCGCATCGATGCGGATAGCGCGCTTATCGTCGCACTGCGGGGTAACCGCATTGATTGCCAGCGGTGCCAGCGGCGCGCCGGTAAGCGCGGCCACTTCGCGGGCGATACCGCGCAGCGACAGGCAGTCGGCGCGGTTGGGGGTGATCTTCAGGGTGAACAGCGCATCGTCCAGGCCCAGGTAGTCACGGATGCTCTGCCCTACCGGTGCATCGGCCGGCAGCAGCAGCAGGCCGTCCACTTCGTCCGGTACACCCAGTTCCTTGCCGGAACACAGCATGCCGCCGGATTCCACGCCACGCATCTTGGTGGGCTTGATCTTGAAATCGCCCGGCAGAACGGCGCCCGGCAGCGCGCACGGGATTTTCACGCCCACTGCCACGTTCGGTGCGCCGCACACGATCTGCACCAGCTCGCCGGTACCCACGTCCACCTTGGTTACGCGCAGGCGGTCGGCGTTTTCGTGCTTCACGCACTCTTTGACTTCGGCAATCACCACGCCGCTGAAAGCCGGCGCGGCTTGCTGTACTTCTTCCACTTCCAGGCCCGCCATGGTCAGCAGGTAGGACAGCTCGTCGGTGGACAGCGACGGATTCACACGGCTACGCAGCCATTGTTCGGAAAATTGCATTGCTCAGTCTCCGCGCGCTCAGTTGAATTGCTTGAGGAAGTTCAGATCGTTCTCGAAGAACAGGCGCAGGTCGTTGACGCCGTAACGCAGCATGGCAAAGCGATCCAGGCCGATGCCGAAGGCAAAGCCGGTGAACTGTTCCGGATCGATATTCACGTTGCGCAGCACATTAGGGTGCACCATGCCGCAACCGCCCACTTCCAGCCAGCCGCGCTCGCCCAGCACGTCGATCTCGGCGGACGGTTCGGTGAACGGGAAGAAGGACGGGCGGAAACGCACCTGCAGATCGTCACGCTCGAAGAAGCGGCGCAGGAAGTCGGTGATGGTGGCCTTGAGATCGGCAAAGCTCACGTCGCGGTCGATCCACAGGCCTTCCATCTGGTGGAACATCGGCGAGTGGGTGGCATCGGAATCCACACGGTACACGCGGCCCGGGGCCACGATCTTGATCGGCGGCTGGTTGTCCAGCATGTAGCGCACCTGGATCGGGCTGGTATGCGTGCGCAGCACGTCGCCGCCTTCCACGTAGAAGGTGTCCTGCATGGCGCGAGCCGGATGGTTTTCCGGGATGTTCAGCGCCTGGAAGTTGTGGAAATCGGTTTCGATTTCCGGGCCGTCGGCCACGGCAAAACCCAGGGTGGAGAACAGCTCGGTAATGCGTTCCAGCGTCAGCGTCACCGGGTGCAGACCGGCCGGCTGGGCGCCACGGCCCGGCAGCGATACGTCCAGCGCCTCTGCGGCCAACTGCTGCTCCAGCTTGGCGTTGTTGATGCCATCGCGCACTTCGTTATGGCGGCTCTCGAATGCCTGCTTGGCGGCGTTGATGGCGGCGCCGGCGGTCTTGCGCTCTTCCGGCGACAGTTTGCCCAGTTGCTTGAGCAGTTCGGTCATGGCGCCACTCTTGCCGAGATAACGGGCCTTGACCTGTTCCAGTTCCACCAGGTCTGTCACGGTGGCGAGCGCCGCCAGACCTTCCTTCAGAATCACGTCAACATTGTTCATGTGTCGCACCAGTAGCGTCCAGAAAACTCACCGGAACCTTGCCCGTTCGAGTCAGCTTTCTGCGGCAAATCGAAAAAAAAGGGAGGCATCAGCCTCCCTTTCAGGTGTCCTGCGATTAAGCGAGGGCGGCTTTCGCTTTCTCAACGATGAGAGCAAATGCCGGCTTGTCGAACACGGCCAGATCGGCCAGGACCTTACGGTCGATTTCGATCAGAGCCTTCTTCAGACCGTTCATGAACTTGCTGTACGGCAGGCCGTTTTCACGAGCAGCTGCGTTGATACGAGCAATCCACAGTTGACGGAACTGACGCTTTTTCTGACGACGGTCGCGGTATGCATATTGACCGGCTTTCATCACCGCCTGTTTGGCGATGCGATAGACGTTCTTGCGACGGCCGCGGTAGCCTTTCGCCAGGGCCAGGATTTTCTTGTGACGAGCACGTGCGGTTACACCGCGTTTTACGCGTGGCATTATTCAGTCTCCTTATGCGTAGGGCATCATGGCGCGAACAGAGGCCATGTTGGTAGCGTGTACCATGGTGGTACCGCGCAGCTGGCGCTTGTTCTTGGTGGTCTTCTTGGTCAGGATGTGACGCTTGAAGGCCATGGAGCGTTTAACGCCGCCGTTACCCAGCACTTTGAGACGCTTTTTCGCGCTCGACTTGGTTTTCATCTTCGGCATGGAAATCTCCTGCTGAATTTTCGTTAGATTAGACACAGGGTGGCCATAGGCACTTGAAACCACTACGTCACGCTTTTGATGCAGACCTTGCGGCCCACAAAATCAACACGGCAGGCGAGCCTGCCGTGCGGAAGTCGATGATTATACCCGATTATTTCTTTTTCGGGGCAATCATCATGACCATCTGGCGGCCTTCCAGTTTCGGGAACTGTTCGACGGTGCCAACTTCGGCCAGATCGGCCTCGACACGCTTGAGCAGTGCCAGACCGATATCCTGATGCGCCATTTCACGACCGCGGAAGCGCAGGGTGATCTTGGCCTTGTCGCCTTCAGTCAGGAAACGGATCAGATTGCGCAGCTTGACGTTGTAGTCGCCATCGTCAGTACCCGGACGGAACTTGATTTCCTTGACCTGCACTTGCTTCTGCTTGAGCTTGGCTTCGTGCTTTTTCTTGGCCTGCTGGTACTTGAACTTGCCGTAGTCCATCAGTTTGCACACCGGCGGCTGGGCAGTCGGGGAAATCTCCACCAGATCCACTTCGCGTTCCTCGGCAAGCGCCAGTGCTTCACGCACGGTCACGATGCCAAGCTGTTCGCCTTCTTCACCTACCAGGCGGATTTCGCGAGCGGTAATCTCGCCGTTGATCCGCGATTCACGTTCCTGAGCTATAGCTATTACTCCTTAAAAAATTCAGATCGGTCGATACGGTTGTCAGTTCTGCGCCAGCGCAGCAGTCAGGTGCTGCACAAAGGCCTCCACCGACATCTGGCCCAGGTCTTCGCCCCGGGCGCGTACCGCCACCAGCCCGCCTTCCATTTCCTTGTCGCCGATAACGACTTGATATGGAAGCTTTTGCAGGCTGTGCTCGCGGATTTTATAGCCGATCTTTTCGTTCCTCAAGTCAAGATCGACACGGAAGCCGTGAGAACGCAATTTATCCGCCACCTGTTGCGCGTATTCGGCCTGGTTGCCGGTGATATTCATCACCACCATCTGCACCGGGGCCAGCCACAGCGGGAAGGCGCCAGCGTGGTTTTCGATCAGGATGCCGATGAAGCGCTCCAGCGAACCCAGCACCGCGCGATGCAACATCACCGGGCGTTTGCGGCTGTTGTCGTCGGCCACGTACTCAGCGTCCAGACGCTCCGGCAGCACGTAGTCCAGCTGCAGGGTGCCGCACTGCCAGGAACGGCCCAGCGCGTCCTTGATGTGGTATTCGATCTTCGGACCGTAGAAAGCGCCCTCGCCCGGCAACTCTTCCCACTCGATGCCGCAGGCGCGCAGCGCTTCGCGCAGACCTTCCTCGGCACGATTCCAGGTTTCCAGCGTGCCGGCGTATTTTTCCGGACGCAGGCTCAGCTTCACCGACACGTGCTCGAAGCCGAAACGCTGGTACACCGCCATGGTCAGCTCGTTGAAAGCCTTGGCTTCGGCGATGATCTGGTCATCGGTACAGAAGATGTGCGCATCGTCCTGCACGAAACCGCGCACGCGCATGATGCCGTGCAGCGCGCCGGACGGCTCGTTGCGGTGACAGGCGCCGAACTCGGCCAGGCGCATCGGCAGCTCGCGGTAGGAACGCAGGCCGCTGTTGAACACCTGCACGTGGCCCGGGCAGTTCATCGGCTTCACCGCGTAGTCGCGCTTTTCCGACTCGGTGGTGAACATCGCGTCACGGTAGTTTTCCCAGTGACCGGATTTCTCCCACATCACGCGGTCCATCACCATCGGGGTGCGGATCTCCTGGTAGCCAGCGGCAGTCAGCGTCTTGCGCATGTACTGCTCGATGCTCTGCCACAGCTGCCAGCCTTTCGGGTGCCAGAACACCATGCCCGGCGCCTCGTCCTGCAGGTGGAACAGGTCCAGCTGCTTGCCCAGCTTGCGGTGGTCGCGCTTCTCGGCCTCTTCCAGCATGTGCAGGTACTGCTCCAGGTCTTCCTTCTTGGCCCAGGCAGTGCCGTATACGCGCTGCAGCATCTCGTTATTACTGTCGCCACGCCAGTAGGCGCCGGCAACTTTCATCAGCTTGAACACCTTGAGCTTGCCGGTGGAAGGTACGTGCGGGCCGCGGCACAGGTCGGTGAACTCGCCTTCGCGATACAGGCTCAACACCTCGCCCTGCGGGATGGAGGCGATGATCTCGGCCTTGTACGCTTCGCCGATGCTCTTGAAGTAGGCGATCGCCTCGTCACGCGGCAGCTCGTAGCGCTCTACCGGAATGTCCTTCTTCGCCAGTTCGCTCATCTTCTTCTCGATGGCCACCAGGTCTTCCGGGGTGAACGGGCGCTTGTAGGCGAAATCGTAGTAGAAACCGTTTTCGATTTCCGGACCGATGGTGACCTGGGCCTCCGGGAACAGCTCCTTCACCGCGTAGGCCAACAGGTGAGCGGTGGAGTGGCGGATGATGGACAGGCCGTCGGCATCCTTGTCGGTGATGATGGCCAGATCGGCGTTGGCCGCAATCAGGTACGAGGTATCAACCAGCTTGCCATCCACACGGCCAGCCAGCGCGGCACGCGCAAGACCGGTGCCGATGGACGCAGCCACTTCATGCACCGTTACCGGCTTGTCGAAGGAACGGACGGAGCCGTCGGGCAGGCGAATGTCAGGCATAGCAACTCCAGCTCATCAAGGGAGGACGGTTTTCAAATCGGCAAAAAAAAAGTGCGGCCTTGAGCCGCACTTTTTTGCTGAGGAGTGTTTCGCGTTGCGTAAACACCCGTAGGCTCGAACTCATTTCGAGATACGGGTGGTAGTAGTTCGCAAGTGCATGATGACTCTCCAGCGGAATTCTGTGTTGGTAGGCACGATTGGACTCGAACCAACGACCCCCACCATGTCAAGGTGGTGCTCTAACCAGCTGAGCTACGTGCCTGTCGTCAGGGGGCCAATACTAGCGGCAAATCACGGCACTGACAAGCCGGCAGCACGCAGAATGCCGGCCGGCTAGTGTATACTGCGCGGCTGAATTCCGGAATCTCGCGATTAATATCAAGCACATGCTGAAGTTTACCGTACACAAAACCTCCGGCGGCGCACGCCGCGGCACGCTGGAACTGAACCACGGCACCGTGGAAACCCCGGTCTTCCAGCCGGTAGGCACCTATGGCTCGGTGAAGGCGATGAGCCCGCACGAGCTCACCGACATCGGCGCCCAGATCATCCTCGGCAACACCTTTCACCTGTGGCTGCGCCCGGGGCTGGAGATCATCGAGAAATTCGGCGGTCTGCACGACTTCATCGGCTGGGACAAACCCATCCTCACCGACTCCGGTGGTTTCCAGGTATTCAGCCTGGGGGCGATGAACAAGATTTCCGAGGAAGGCGTTACCTTCCAGAGCCCGGTGAATGGCGACAAGCTGTTCCTGTCGCCGGAGAGGTCGATGGAAATTCAGAAAGTACTGAATTCCGACATCGTGATGATCTTCGACGAGTGCACTCCGGGCCAGGTGGATCACGCCACCGCCGCCAAGTCGATGCGCATGAGCCTGCGCTGGGCCGAGCGCTCGCGCCGGGCCTTCGACGAGCTGAAGAACCCGAATGCGCTGTTCGGCATTGTGCAGGGCAACCTGTATACCGACCTGCGCCAGGAGTCGCTGGACGGGCTGATGAATATCGGCTTTGACGGCATCGCCATCGGCGGGCTGTCGGTGGGCGAGCCCAAGCCGGAAATGTACCGCATGCTTACCGAGCTGAAGGACATGCTGCCGGCCGAGAAGCCGCACTATCTGATGGGCGTGGGCACACCGGAAGACCTGGTACATGGCGTGGCCAACGGCATCGACATGTTCGACTGCGTGATGCCCACCCGCAACGCGCGCAACGGCTGGATCTTCACCCAGTGGGGCGATGTGAAGATCAAGAACGCGCGCCACAAGGATGACAAGAAGCCGCTGGACGAACATTGCGGCTGCTACACCTGCCGTCACTTCAGCCGTGCCTACCTGCACCACCTGCATCGCACCGGCGAGATTCTGGGCGCGCGCCTGAACACCATTCACAACCTGTACTACTACCAGGCGCTGATGCAGGAAATGCGCGACGCGATCGAGGCCGACCAGTTCGAGGACTGGAAAGCCGGCTTCCACGAACGCCGGGCGCGCGGCGCCAATTGAGTGAACCTGCAGGGCCAGTCGCAGTCTGATGGCCTTGCGGCCAACCCGGGTGCGGTTGGAAAACCCGCAGCGCGTGGCTACAATGCCCGTCCCGCATACAAGATCAACACCTTCAAGGGAGACCCCCATGGTTAACGCCAACGAGTTGATGCAGTTTCTGCCGATGATCGTCATTTTCGTGCTGTTCTGGTTCCTGCTGGTTCGCCCGCAGCAGAAGCGCGCGAAAGAACACCAGAAAATGCTGTCCGAGATCGTAAAAGGCGATGAAGTCGTAACCCAGGGCGGTATCATTGGCCGCGTCACCAAGGCTGGCGAACAATACCTGGGCATCGAAATTGCCGCAGGTGTAGAGATTCACGTTCAGCGTGGCGCTGTTGGCACCAAGCTGGAAAAAGGCACCATCAAGTCCCTGTAAGAACCGGGTTAGGCGCTAGCGAGCTAGAGCGAGACAAGGCTAAACAGCTGAGGAAGCGGAATTTACATAAAGTAAATGAGCATTCCGAGGCTGTTTTTGACGCTGTAACGCCAAAGCGCAGCAGCGCGTAAACAGGTTCGAAAACCCCGGGCCGCGAAAGTGGCCCTTTTACTGCCAAGCTTCCATGAACCGCTTCCCGATCTGGAAATACCTACTCATTGCGCTGGTGCTGATCACGTCTGCGATCTACACCCTGCCCAATTTCTTTGGCGAAACGCCGGCGGTGCAGATTTCCAGCAGCCGACAGTCCATTCCGGTGGATACGGCGCTGATGGCCCGCATTGAAGATTCCCTGAAACAACAGGGCATTGCGCCGCAAGGCATCTTTCTGGATGGCAACAGCCTGAAAGTCCGCTTCAAGGACCCGGATACCCAGATCAAGGCGCGCGATGCCATCCAGCAGCTGCTGGGCGACAACTACATCATCGCGCTGAACCTGCTGCCGGCCTCGCCGCAGTGGCTGACCCGCCTGCATGCCAACCCGATGTTCCTGGGCCTGGACCTGCGCGGTGGCGTGCACTTCCTGCTGGAAGTGGACATGAAGGCCGCCGTGGACAAGACCATGGAGCGCTACGCCGGCGACATCCGCCGCGAACTGCGCAGCGCCAAGATCCGTTACGGCAACATCAAGCGCAGCGGCGATACCACGCTGGAAGTACAACTGCGTGACGAAGCCACGCTGACTGCCGCCGCCGACCAGCTGGCGCGCAACCTGCCGACGCTGTCGTTCAACAGCGACAAGGCCGGCAACCGCCTGATCCTGACCCTGAAACCGGAAGAAATCAGCCGCGTGCAGGGCGATGCGGTGAAACAGAACATCACCACCCTGCACAACCGCGTGAACGAGCTGGGTGTGGCCGAGCCGGTGATCCAGCAGGCAGGCCCGAGCCGCATCGTGGTGCAGCTGCCGGGCGTGCAGGATACCGCCAAGGCCAAGGACATCCTCGGCCGTACCGCCACGCTGCAGGTGCGCATGGTGGAGGACGACTCCGCCAAGATGGCCGAAGCATTGGCCGGCACCACGCCAGCCGGCTACGAGCTGCTGGACGAGCTGACCCCGCAAGGCCCGCAGAAGATCCTGGTGAAGAAGGATGTGGAGCTGACCGGCGACAACATCAACGACGCGCAGGCCGGCTTTGACGAGAACGGCGGCGCAGCCGTGCACATCAACCTGGATGCCGCCGGCGCCGCCATCTTCCGCGACGTGACCGCGCAGAGCATCGGCAAGCGCATGGCGATGATCCTGGTGGAAAAAGGCAAGGCCGAAGTGGTGACCGCTCCGGTGATCCGCAGTGAAATCGGCGGTGGCCGCGTGCAGATCTCCGGCAGCATGAACCCGGCGGAAGCCAATGACGTGGCACTGCTGCTGCGCGCTGGCTCGCTGGCCGCCCCGATGAACATCATCGAGGAGCGCACCGTAGGCCCGAGCCTGGGCAAGGAAAACATCGAGAAGGGCTTCCACTCCACCATGTGGGGCTTCGCCGCCATCGCCGTGTTCATGGCGCTGTACTACGGCGTGTTCGGGGTGATTTCGGTGATCTCGCTGGCGGCCAACCTGTTCATGCTGGTGGCCATCCTGTCCATGCTGCAGGCTACGCTGACCCTGCCCGGCATCGCTGCCATCGCGCTGACGCTGGGTATGGCCATCGACGCCAACGTGCTGATCAACGAACGTATCCGCGAGGAGCTGCGCAACGGCGTACCGCCGCAATCGGCGATCAACGCCGGCTACGGCCATGCCTGGGCCACGATTCTGGATTCCAACGTCACCACCCTGATCGCCGGCCTCGCGCTGCTGATCTTCGGCTCCGGCCCGGTACGCGGCTTTGCCGTGGTGCACTGCCTGGGCATTCTCACCTCCATGTTCTCCGCCGTGCTGGTATCCCGCGCCGTGGTGAACCTGTGGTACGGCCGCCGCCGTCGCCTGGCCTCGGTATCCATCGGCCAGGTGTGGAAACCGGAAACCAAATAAGGATCGCAACATGGAGTTTTTCCGCATCAAACGGGATATCCCGTTCATGAGCTACGGCAAGGTGACCACTGCGATCTCGCTGGTGACCTTCATCCTGGCCGTGGTGTTCCTGTTCACCAAGGGCCTGAACCTGTCGGTGGAGTTCACCGGCGGCACGGTAATGGAAGTGCAGTACCAGCAGGCGGCCAACCTGCCGGACATCCGCCATCGCGTGGAAACCCTGAAACTGGGTGAAGCACAGGTGCAGAGCCTGGGCACCAGCCGCGACGTGATGATCCGCCTGCCCAACAAGCCGGGCACCAACTCGGCCAAGCTGTCGGAACAGGTGATGAGCCTGCTCAAGCAGGCCGATGCCGGCGTGCAGCTGCGCAAGGTGGAGTTCGTCGGCCCCAGCGTGGGCGAGGAGCTGGTTACCCACGGTCTCACCGCCATTGCCCTGGTCTGCCTGGGCATCGTGCTCTACCTGGCGCTGCGCTTTGAATGGCGGCTGGCGGTATCGGCCATCATCGCCAACATGCACGACGTGGTGATCATCCTTGGCTGCTTTGCCTTCTTCCAGTGGGAGTTCAGCCTCACCGTGCTGGCTGGCGTGCTGGCGGTGCTGGGTTACTCGGTGAACGAATCGGTGGTGGTATTCGACCGTATCCGCGAGAACTTCCGCCGCCCGGCCATGCGTGGCCGCAGCACCTCGGAGGTGATCGACAACGCCATTACCGCCACCATGAGCCGTACCTTCATCACCCACGGCTCCACCGAGACCATGGTGCTGTCGATGCTGGTATTCGGCGGCCCGGCGCTGCACGGTTTTGCCATGGCGCTGACCATCGGCATCGTGTTCGGTATCTACTCCTCGGTACTGGTGGCCAGCCCGCTGGCACTGGCACTGGGCACCAAGCGCGAACACATGATCAAGGTAGTGAAACCGAAGGAAGAAGCCGTGGTCTGAGCCACGCGTCTGCTCTGCATCAAGGTTGGCCGCATACCCTGCGGCCAACCTTTTTTGGGTGTTTGACATAGCCGGGTTGCCCACAGCCCTGCCCTGTCAGCCACTCCTGCCGAGTTCACATGGAAATCCTCGCCTTTCTGCTCGACTTCATCCTGCACATCGACGTACACCTGGCCCAGCTGGTAGCCAATTACGGCCCGTGGGTGTACCTGATCCTGTTCCTGATCGTGTTCTGCGAAACCGGGCTGGTGGTAACGCCGTTCCTGCCCGGCGATTCGCTGCTGTTCGTCGCCGGCGCGCTGGCGGCGATGGGCGAAATGAACGTACACCTGCTGGTGGTGCTGCTGATCATCGCCGCCATTCTCGGCGATGGCTGCAATTACACCATCGGTCGCCGGGTCGGCCTGCGGTTGTTCAACCGTTTTCCACGCCTCTTGAAGCAGGAATACCTGGACAAGACCCACGCCTTCTACGACAAGCACGGCGGCAAAACCATCATCTTCGCCCGCTTCGTCCCCATCGTGCGCACCTTCGCGCCGTTCGTGGCCGGCATCGGGCGCATGGATTACCGCCAGTTCCTCAGTTACAACGTCATCGGCGGCGTGCTGTGGGTAGTCGGCTTCAGCTATGCCGGCTACTTCTTCGGCAACCTGCCGCTGGTGCGCAAGAATCTGGAATTCCTGATTTTCGGCATCATCATCGTATCCATGCTGCCGGGCATCATCGAGGTGATCCGCCACAAACGCGCGGCCGGCAAGGCCTGAGCATTGGCTGAGCGCACGTACGCCAGCCGTGGCTAACAACATTTTCAGATCATGAAACACATCCAGAAACTGCCCGACCACCTGATCAACCAGATCGCCGCCGGCGAGGTAGTAGAACGCCCGGCCTCGGCGCTGAAGGAAATGCTGGAAAACAGCCTGGATGCCGGTGCCGACAAGATCACCGTCGACCTGGCCCAGGGCGGCATCAAGCTGATTCGCGTTACCGACAACGGCAGCGGCATTGTCGCCGAGCAGCTGCCGCTGGCGCTGGACCGGCACGCCACCAGCAAGATCGGCAGCCTGGATGATCTTGAGAGCGTGTCCACGCTGGGCTTTCGCGGCGAGGGCCTGGCCAGCGTGGCCTCGGTATCGCGCCTCACCCTCACCAGCCGCCCGCATGACGCCGATCACGCGCACCAGATCATCGCCATTGACGGCACCCTGCACCCGGTGGAGCCAGCGGCGCACCCGGCCGGCACCAGCGTGGAAGTGGTGGACCTGTACTTCAACACCCCGGCGCGGCGCAAATTCCTGAAGAGCGAGAACACCGAGTATGCGCACTGCGCCGCCACTTTCGAGCGCATCGCACTGGCGCACCCGCAGGTGGAGTTCATCCTGCGCCACAACGGCAAGGTAGTGTGGCGGCTGCCGCAGCAGGGCCTGGCCGAGCGCGTGTCGGCACTGCTGGGCAAGGATTTCGTCGAGGCGGCGCTGCCGCTGGAAACCATTGCCGCCGGCCTGACACTGACCGGCTTCATCGCCAGCCCCACCTACTCCAAGGCCAGCCGCGACGCGCAGTATTTCTATGTAAACGGCCGCTTCGTGCGCGACAAGACCGCGCAGCACGCGCTGCGCCAGGCCTACCGCGATGTGCTGCACCACGACCGCCACCCGGCCTATGCGCTGTTCTTCACGCTGGACCCGGCCAATGTGGACGTGAACGTGCACCCCACCAAGATCGAGGTGCGCTTCCGCGAAAGCCAGGCGGTGCACCAGTTCCTGTTCCACAGCGTGCAGCGCGCACTGGCCAGCACCACCGCCGGGCAGACCCCGGCCGTGCACCTGGCCGATGGCGAACCCGCCCTTGCGGCCAACCCTGCTGGCAGCAACAGCCCCGCACCGACGCAGGATGCGCTGTTCCCCTCACGCAGCAGCGGCGGCAGTATCGGGGGCGGCAACGTTGGCCGCAGCCCACTGCCGCAGCCGTTCCGCTACGAGCAGCAAAGCATCCCGCTGCACGTGGCGCGCGAGGCAGTTGGCGTGTACGACAAGATGTTCTCCGGCCTGCGCGAGGAAGAGCGCGGCCCGGCATCCGCGCCGGCCAGCTATGTGCTGCCGCCTGCCGGCAGCGTGCCGCAGCAGCTGCCCGACGCCAGCGACGGCATCCCGCCGCTGGGTTTTGCGCTGGCACAGCTGCACGGCGTCTACATCCTCAGCCAGTGCGAGGACGGGCTGATCGTGGTGGACATGCACGCCGCCCACGAGCGCATCGTCTACGAGCGGCTGAAAACCGCGCTGGAGGCCGACACCATCCCGATGCAGCCGCTGCTGCTGCCGGTATCGTTTGCCGCCGACAAGTTCGAGGTGGCCACCGTGCACGAGCACGGCGACGCGATGCAGCGCCTGGGCATCGAGCTGGCGCCGCTATCGCCCACCCAGATCGCCGTACGCGGCGTGCCGGTGTGGCTGCAGGACAGCAGCCCGGTGGAGCTGGCACGCGCGGTGCTGAAGGACGTGCGCGAATTCGGCCTCACCGAAGTGCTGACCGAGCGGCGCAACGAGCTGTTGGCCACCATGGCCTGCCACGGTGCGGTGCGCGCCAACCGCCAGCTGACACTGCCTGAAATGAACGCGCTGCTGCGCGACATGGAAGCCACCGAACGCTCCGGCCAGTGCAACCATGGCCGCCCCACCTGGAGCCGGCTCAGCATGCGCGACCTGGATAACCTGTTCATGCGCGGCAAGTAAATTGCCGCGACCCCGGCGGTGAGCACGGCCACAGGCCTTTGCCCACCCTGCCACTGCCTGACGCCCCATATAGGGTGGGCAAAGCGCAGCGTGCCCACCAGTACCAGCAAGCAGCCGCACCATGCGGCCAACCCTTACCGGATTCCCCATGTTCGCCAACTCCCGCCCCGTCACCAGTTCACAACCCGGCCCGCACAGCCGTCTGGCCGAGGTAGTGGCGCGCCATGCGCAGCACCCGTTCCAGAAACCGTTCGCCGACTACAACCGCGCCGCCTACGCCACCCTGCTGGCGGCCTGGGACGGCCGCACGCCGCTGGTGCTGGACACCGGCTGCGGCGTGGGCGCCTCCACGCTGAACCTGGCGGCGCAGCAGCCGGAGCATTTCGTGGTCGGCATCGACCAGTCGCTGGACCGCCTGCAGCGCGGCAAGCCGGCGCCACTGCCGGACAACGCACTGCTGCTGCGCGCCGACATGGTGGACATCTGGCGCCTGCTGGCCGCCGACGGCATCCGCCCGGCGCAGCAATGGATGCTCTACCCCAACCCCTGGCCCAAGCCGGAACACCTGCAACGCCGCTGGCACGGCCACGCGGTATTCCCTATCGCGCTGTCACTCGGCGGCCGGCTGGAACTGCGCAGCAACTGGCAGACCTATGCCGAAGAACACGCGCTGGCGGTAAGCCAGCTATGCGGCCAACCCTGCCAGGCCGAACGCTGGCAGCCGCAGGATTTTCTCACCCCGTTCGAGCGCAAATACCACCACTCCGGCCATGCGCTGTGGCGGGTGGTGATCGACCTGCCCAGCGCCTGACACCCGCCACGTGTAGCCCGGATAAGCGCAGCGCATCCGGGGACACTCGATAAACGTAGCGCATCCGGGGGCTGGCCATCGTTGGCCGCACGACCCCGGATGCGCCTGCGGCTTATCCGGGCTACGGATTCCGTATCTGCCTGATTGGCGGAACGCCCGGTAAGGACGGGCTTCCGCCCTACCCGTGCATTGTCGTAGGCCGGAAGCCCCGCAGGGGCATTCCGCCATGGCTTACCCGCTTGCGGCCAATCTTGCAGCTACCTGATCGGCGGAACGCCCGCTGTAACCGGGCTTCCGCCCTACCCCGCACAAACAAAAAGCCCCGCTTGCGCGGGGCTTTGCCATGCCGGGGTTGGCCGCATGCGGCCAACCTTGGGCTTACTGGTAGCTGTCGATGGACGGGCAGCTGCAGATCAGGTTGCGGTCGCCGTATACGTCGTCGATACGGTTCACGCTCGGCCAGAACTTGTTTTCCAGCACGTACGGCAGTGGGAAGAAGGCTTCTTCGCGGCTGTACGGGCGGGTCCACTCGCCGGCGATGTCGGCCTTGCTGTGCGGCGCGTTCACCAGCGGGTTGTTGTCCGCCGGCCAAACACCGTTCTGCACCTTGTCGATTTCCTGGCGGATGGCAACCATCGCGGCGATGAAGTGATCCAGCTCGGCCTTGGATTCGGATTCGGTCGGCTCGATCATCAGCGTGCCCGCTACCGGGAAGCTCATGGTCGGCGCGTGGAAGCCGTAGTCCATCAGACGCTTGGCCACGTCCACTTCGGTCACGCCGGAGGCGGCCTTCAGCGGGCGCAGGTCGATGATGCACTCGTGTGCCACGCGGCCGTTACGGCCGGTGTACAGCACCGGGTAGTGCGCCGACAGGTTCTTCATCAGGTAGTTGGCGTTCAGCAGTGCCATTTCGGTGGCGTGCTTCATGCCTTCCGCGCCCATCATGCGGATGTACATGTAGGAGATCGGCAGGATGGAAGCGGAGCCGAACGGCGCAGCGGATACCGCGCTCTGGCCGGCCACGGCGCCCGGTACTGCGGACACCACGTGGTTGGCCATGAACGGCGCCAGGTGCGCTTTCATGCCGATCGGGCCCATGCCCGGGCCGCCGCCGCCGTGCGGGATGCAGAAGGTCTTGTGCAGGTTCATGTGCAGCACGTCGGCACCGATGTCGGCCGGACGGGTCAGACCCACCTGGGCGTTCATGTTGGCGCCGTCCATGTACACCTGACCACCGGCCGCGTGCACGATCTCGCAGATTTCCTTGATGCCTTCCTCGAACACACCGTGGGTGGACGGGTAGGTAATCATCAGCGCGCCGAGGTTGGCCGCATGCTGCTCGGCCTTGGCACGCATGTCGGTCATGTCCACGTTGCCGTTGTCGTCGGTCTTCACCACCACAACCTGCATGCCCAGCATCTGCGCGGTAGCCGGGTTGGTACCGTGTGCGGATTGCGGGATCAGGCAGATGGTGCGGTGCGCTTCGCCACGGCTGGCGTGGTAGCGGCGGATCGCCAGCAGGCCGGCGTATTCGCCCTGCGCGCCGGAGTTCGGCTGGATGGAAATGGCGTCAAAGCCGGTGATGGCCATCAGCTGCTGCTGCAGGCCTTCGATCATTTCCAGGTAGCCGGCAGTCTGTTCGCGCGGGGCGAACGGGTGCATGTTGGCGAATTCCGGCCAGGTGATCGGGATCATCTCGCTGGTGGCGTTCAGCTTCATGGTGCAGCTGCCGAGGCTGATCATGGAGTGGTTCATCGCCAGGTCGCGGTTTTCCAGCTTCTTGAGATAGCGCAGCATCTCGTGTTCGCTGTGGTGGGTGTTGAACACCGGGTGCGACAGGATGGCGGATTCACGCTTCAGCGCGGCCGGAATGGCGTCTGCAGCGGCGGCGTCCAGCGCGGCGATATCGGCCGGCTTGCCGGTGAAGATCTCGATCAGCTGCTTCAGGTCGGCTTCGGTAGCGGCTTCGTGGAAGGCCACGCCCAGCACGCCGTTACCGGCATCGCGCAGGTTGATGCCGGCTGCCAGTGCAGCGGCGTAAACGTTGGCCGCATTGGCGCCCAGCTCAACCTGTACGGTGTCGAAGAAGCGGTCGAATACCAGCTTGCCGCCGGCAGCCTTCACCGCGTGGGCGAAGATGGCAGCCATGCGGTGGATGCGCGCGGCGATGCGCTTCACGCCCTCGGCGCCGTGGTACACGGCGTACATGCCGGCGATGTTGGCCAGCAGCACTTGCGAGGTACAAATGTTGGAGTTGGCCTTTTCGCGACGGATGTGCTGCTCGCGGGTCTGCAGTGCCATGCGCAGCGCGGTCTTGCCCTTGGCATCCACCGATACGCCGATGATGCGGCCCGGGGCGGAGCGCTTCATGTCGTCCTTGAAGGCGAAGAAGGCGGCGTGCGGGCCGCCGAAGCCCATCGGCACGCCAAAGCGCTGGGTGTTGCCCACCGCTACGTCGGCGCCCATTTCGGCCGGCGACTTCAGTGCCACCAGCGCCATTACGTCGGCAGCAACCACGGCCAGCGCGCCCTTGGCCTTGGCCGCAGCGATGTACGGAGTCAGATCCAGCAGCTCGCCGGATTCGCCCGGGTACTGGAACAGCACGCCGAAGTATTCGCCGTTGCCGGCTTCTTCCGGGTGGCCCTGCACCAGCTCGAAGCCGAAGTATTCGGCACGGGTACGCATCACATCCAGAGTCTGCGGCAGCACGCGGCTGTCCACGAAGAACTGGTTGGATTTGGACTTGGACACACGGCGCGCCATGGCCATGGCTTCGGCGGCGGCGGTGGCTTCGTCCAGCAGCGAGGCGTTGGCAACTTCCAGACCGGTCAGGTCGATGATCATCTGCTGGAAGTTCAGCAGCGCTTCCAGGCGGCCCTGGGCGATTTCAGCCTGGTACGGGGTGTAGGCGGTGTACCAGCCCGGGTTTTCCAGCACGTTGCGCAGGATCACGCCCGGGGTCAGCACCGGGTAGTAACCCAGGCCGATGAAGGAGTTGTTCACCACGTTCTTGCTGGCTACGGCCTTGAGGTCGGCCAGGGCGTCGGCTTCGCGCTGCGCCGGCGGGATGTCCAGCGCGCGGTTGAAGCGGATGTTGGCCGGCACGGTCTGCGCTACCAGGTCTTCCAGCGAGGCAGCACCTACGTAGGCCAGCATCTCGGCCTTCTCGGCCTCGCACGGGCCAATGTGGCGTTCGATGAATTCTTGATGATTGAAGAGTTGCGAGAGCGACATGTCTTCGGTTCCGTCATTAAAGAACCAGGATCTTGGCCACGAAAACCACGAAATCACACGAACCCACCCTGACAGGTCGCATCGTACGGATGTGACTGCTAATTTATCGTTCGTGTCTTTTCGTGGTTTTCGTGGCGGAATCCTGATTCAAAAAAACAAAAGCCCCGCCATCGAGAGACGGCAGGGCAATTCGATCAGGCGCCGATTTCGGCTGCGTAGGCAGCGGCGTCGAGCAGCTTGTCCAGATCGGCGGCGTTGGCCGGCTTGATCTTGAAGAACCAGCCTGCGCCGTACGGCTCGCTGTTGGCGAGGTCCGGAGTTGCTTCCAGTTCGGCGTTCACTTCCAGCACTTCGCCGGCGATCGGCGCGTAGATATCGGAAGCGGCTTTTACCGATTCCACCACGCCAGCCTGCTCGCCATCACCCAGTGCGCTGCCAACTGCCGGCAGTTCCACGAACACGATGTCGCCCAGCAGCTCTTGTGCATGCTCGGTGATGCCCACGGTAACGGTACCGTCAGCTTCCAGACGCAGCCATTCGTGGCTGGATACGTATTTCAGTTCGGCGGGGATGTTGCTCATGTGATTCTCCTGATGCAGATAGTTTGGATCTTGATTGGGTAGTACCGGGGTGACGCTCTCGCCACGTCGTTATACACCAGCTTATTCAAAAACTTTCTTGCCGTTGCGCACGAACGGCATTTTCACCACGCGCACTTCGGTCAGGGTGCCACGCAGGTCCACCAGAGCGGTGGCGCCGGTAGCAGCCGGAACACGGGCGATGGCGATGGAATGCTTCAGGGTCGGCGAGAAGGTGCCGCTGGTGATGATGCCTTCACCCGCGCCCTCTACCACCACTTTCAGGCCTTCGCGCAGCACGCCGCGGCCTTCCAGCACCAGGCCAACCTGTTTCATGGCCACGCCGGCGGCTTTCTGGGCTTCCAGTGCCTTGCGGCCGATGAAGTCACGCTCTTCCGGGTTCCAGGCAATGGTCCAGCCCATGCCGGCTTCCAGCGGCGACACAGTTTCGTCCATGTCGTGGCCGTACAGGTTCATGCCGGCTTCCAGACGCAGGGTGTCGCGCGCGCCCAGGCCGATCGGCGCTACGCCGGCTGCCTGCAGCTGATTGAAGAAATTGATGGCCTCGGCAGCCGGAATCATGATTTCCAGGCCGTCTTCACCGGTGTAACCGGTGCGGGCCACGAACCACTCGCCGAACGGCAGGCCCTGGAATACTTTCAGACCCTGGATGGCTTCAGCCCAGTCCGGCTTCACGGCACAGACCTTGGCAATGGCTTGCGGGCCTTGTACCGCCAGCATGGCCAGGTCGCGGCGCACTTGCAGTTTCACGTCGAAACCGGCGGATTGCTTTTCCATCCATGCCAGGTCTTTTTCGGTAGTGCCGGCGTTGATCACCATGCGGTAGCCATTGGCTGCCAGGTACACGATCAGGTCGTCCACCACGCCGCCCTGCTCGTTGAGCATGCCGGAGTACAGGGCCTTGCCTTCGAAGCCCAGCTTGGACACGTCGTTGGCGATCAGCTTTTGCAGCCAGGCCTTGGCGTCGCTACCGCTGATGTCGACCACGGTCATGTGGGACACGTCGAACATGCCGGCGTCGTTACGCACAACTTCATGTTCTTTCAGCTGCGAGCCGTAATGGATGGGCATTTCCCAGCCGGCAAAGTCAACCATCTTTGCACCGGCAGCAATATGCGCGTCAAACAGTGGGGTACGTTTCGGGGCCGTCATTGGGCAAGTCCTCGGAGTGAGTTTTTCCGCTAGCTCACACCCCTCTGTCCATGCACCTGAGATTTTCCGGCATTGCGCCGTTAGCCCCTTCGGTGGGCGCGTTATGCGCCGCTCTCCAGATTCAGCAGGCCTTGCGGCCCGATTCTTGCAGTCCTTTTGCCTGAGCGATTGCGGGTGCACTTGCGCCTTCGGCGGCAGCCCTGCGGCTGCACTCTCCTGCGGAATGCGGCGATTATCGTCGCCCAAAGCCCGCTTGGCAAGTCGGGTTTTGCCCAGTTTTCAGACACTTGCGACAAGTCGCTTGCCGCAGCACGTGATAAATCGCTTTAGCGCCAAGCGTTTAGGCAGTTATTCGATCACTACCGGGCCTACCGGCACTGTGGACAATGACCAACTGCCGCGCGCCCACTGCCACAGTTCCGCCAGGCTCTGCACCTCCGGCGGTGCGACATGGCCCAGCCGCCGCAGTGCCAGCCGCAGCTCCTGTGCGGCCAACGCTGGGGAAATGGCAGGCGCCAGCGTCTGCTTGGAAAGCTTCTCGCCGGCGGCATTCACCATCAGCGGCAGGTGGCAATGGCTGACCATCGCGCTGCCCAGACACTGCCGCAGCCACAGCTGGCGCGGGGTGGACACCAGCAGGTCGGCGCCACGCACGATATCGCTGATGCCCTGCTCGATATCATCCACCACCACCGCCAGCTGGTAGGCCCAGAAGCCATCGGCACGCAGCAGCACGAAATCGCCGATGTCGCGTTGCAGCTGTTGCGCGTAATAGCCCTGCAGCCGGTCGTCGAAGCCCAGTTCGGCATCCGGCACCCGCAGCCGCCAGGCACGCGGGCTGCGCCCTGCAGCCACGCCGTGACGGCAGGTACCGGGGTAGACCATGCCATCCACGCCACGCCGCCCCTGTTCGCTGATTTCCTTGCGGGTGCAGGCACAGCCGTAGGCGTCGCCCTGGCGGACAAGCTGATCCAGCGCCGCGCGGTACAGGTGATGACGCTGGCTCTGGTACACCACCTCGCCGTCCCATTCAAAGCCGAAGGCTTCCAGCGTGCGCAGGATGTTGGCCGCAGCCCCCGGCATTTCACGTGGCGGGTCCAGGTCTTCCATGCGCAGCAGCCATTGCCCGCCCCGGCTGCGAGCTTCCAGGTAGCTGCCGACTGCCGTGGTCAGCGAGCCGGCGTGCAACAGACCGGTGGGGCTGGGCGCGAAGCGGCCACGATAGGTGGAATCAGAAGCAGACATATGCGGGCTGGCAAACAATAATCAGCAGAGGCGGCCACCACGGGCTGCGCTGGAGGGCGAAAAATGACGCACGTTGTAACCGAAGCCTGCATCAAATGCAAATACACCGACTGTGTGGAAGTGTGCCCGGTGGACTGCTTCCACGAAGGCCCCAACTTTCTGGTGATCGACCCGGACGAGTGCATCGATTGCACGCTGTGCGTGCCGGAGTGCCCGATCAACGCCATCACCACCGAGGAGGAGCTGCCGCCGGCCCAGCACGCCATGCTGGCACTGAATGCCGAGCTGTCCAGGGTATGGCCGGTAATCGTGGAGCAGAAGGAGCCGCTGCCGGACCATGAACACTGGGCCACGGTGACAGACAAGCTGCCGCTGCTGGAGCGCTAGCAGTAGCAGGTTGGCCGCAGATGCGGCCAACCCTGGCGACTGACAAACTACCCGCTTATGCGTAACCGGCCCCGGCAAAGCCGGGCCGCTCTAGCCAAGTGCTTGAGTCGGCAGCCTTCCTGTTGATAAAACAACACTCTTTTGCAGTGCAAAGGAACGTTGTCAACACTCTCGACTGGCTCAGATGAACAGGTCCACGTCGCCGCCGGCCTTGCTCTCGCTGTCGCGGTCGATGCGGCGGCGGTAGCTTTCCTCTTCCTGCACCAGAGTGTGCTGCGGGCGGATCTTCTTGATCAGCACCTTGCCGCTGTCAGTGAAGAAATACACCTTGCGCGCGATATCCGCCCCCAGGTCTTCCGCCACGATGGGGATGTTTTCCTGGGCCAGGAAGGCGCGTACGAAACCGGCATTGCGCTGGCCGATATTAGCCTTGGTCATGCCATCCAGCACATTGCCGCCACCGAATACCTTGGCTTCCAGGCTGCGGCGGCTGGCACCGAGCTTGAGCATGTCGTTGATCAGCAGCTCCATGGCATGGGTGCCGAAGCGAGCCGGCATCAGGCGGTCGCTGCTGCTGCTGCCCTGATCCGGCAGCATGAAGTGATTCATGCCGGCAATACCGGTAGCCCGGTCGCGCAGGCAGGCGGAAACGCAGGAGCCCAGCACGGTCACCAGCAGCAGGCCGTCGTCGGTGGCCTGGTACTCGCCCGGCAACAGCTTGGCGGCATTGCGGTTGAAATGTTTGTCGAGATAGCGGTGCGCCGCGTGGCCGGTAAGCATCAGACCTCCCGCTTCTGTTGGCCGCACAGATAGGCCAGTACACGCTCGGCCATGTGCGGCAGCGGCACCACTTCGTGTACCGCGCCGATTTCATACGCGGCGCGCGGCATGCCGTACACCACGCAGGTCGCCTGGTTCTGCCCCAGGTTGTAGCTACCGGCCTCGCGCATGCGCAACATGCCGGCGGCACCATCCTTGCCCATGCCGGTAAGAATCACCCCTACCGCCCGTTTGCCCAGCAGGCTGGCTGCGGAATCGAACAGCACATCCACCGCCGGGCGGTGGCGATTCACCGGTTCGCCCTGATCCAGGTGGGTACACAGCTGCCCGCCGCTCCTGACGATGCTGAGGTGGGAATGCCCCGGCGCGATATAGATATGGCCACTGCTCAACGGCTGGCCATCGGTGGCTTCACTCACCGTCATGGCACAGCACTGGTCCAGCCGGTTGGCAAACGACAGCGTGAAATTTTCCGGCATATGCTGCACCACCAGCACCGGCGGCGTATTCACCGGCAAGCCGCTGAGAAATTCGCGCAGCGCCTCGGTACCACCAGTGGAGGCCCCCACCACGATTACCGCATCCTTGCGCAGGATGGGCGCATTGGCCAGCGCTGGCACCGGCTGCACCTGTGGCTGGATGAAACGGGTAGGCAACTGCACCCGCGCGGCGGCGGCGGTGCGTATCTTGTCGCAAATCAGCTCTGCATACTCCTGCATGCCGCGGCTGATATCCACCTGCGGCTTTTCAATACAATCCACCGCGCCCAGTTCCAGCGCCCGCAGGGCAATATCGGAACCGGCAGCGGTGAGCGAGGAAATCATCAGCACCGGGGTTGGCCGCAGGCTCATCAGCCGGCGCAAGAACTCCAGGCCATCCATGCGCGGCATTTCCACATCCAGTGTCACCACGTCCGGATTGGTCTCGCGGATACGCTCGCGCGCCGCCAGCGGATCCGGCGCCAGTGCCACGACTTCCATGTCCGGCGCGGCATTGATGATCTTGCTCAGCAACTCTCGAATCAGTGCCGAGTCGTCCACCACCACCACGCGAATCTTGCGCGCTTGTCCCATGCCGTCTTATCCCCGCGCCAGGCGGTAAGCAGTCTTGCCGCAGGGCTCAAAGGTAGTGCTGATGTGCTGGATATTCTCGGAATGCCCCAGCAGCAGCAAGCCATGCGGTTTCAGATGCCGGGCAAAGTGTTCGAGAATGCCGGCCTGTGTAGGTTTATCGAAATAGATCAGCACGTTGCGACAGAAAATCACATCGAACTGCTCCAGCTGCGGCCACTGGCTGTCCACCAGGTTGATGCGGCGAAAGTCGATCTGCCGGCTCCACGCCGCCTTCACCTTCACCTTGCCGGCATTGCTGCCGACCCCGCGCACGAAGAATTGGCGCAGTAGGGCGGGATCAAGCTTTTCCACCCGGTCGGCCGCATAGACGCCAGCGGCAGCCTTGCCCAGCACGTTCGTATCGATATCCGAGGCCACGATACGATAATCACGGCCCTCCAGGCTTTGCGCTAGCGTAAACAAGATGGAATAAGGCTCTTCGCCGGTGGAGGCAGCCGAGCTCCACACCTGGTAGGGGCCGCTATTGCCGGCATGCTGCTGTGCGTGCTGGCGCAGGATGTCGAAATGATGGCTTTCGCGAAAGAACGAGGTGAGGTTGGTGGTCAGCGAATTGATGAAGTGTTCCCACTCGCCGGCGCCCTGCTCGCTGGATAGCAGTGCCAGGTAGTCGGCAAACGAGCTGAAGCCCTTGTGGCGCACCCGCTTGGCCAGCCGCGCATACGCCATGTGGTTCTTGGCATCGCTCAGCGCGATGCCGGTACGCTGGTACAGCAGCGATCTTACCGCGCGGAAATCTGCCTCAGAAAAGTGCAGATCACGCGGAAAAATCGCGCCATCACTGTCGGTGGTGCTCAGAACTCCTCCCATTCACCTTCGTCCGTCACTTGCGGCCTGAGCGGTGATTGCACCGCCGGGGTGCGTACCGCCGGGGCAGGCGCTACCGGCGCCCTGGCAACCACGGCCGGCGCGGCTCTGGGGGCGCTCAGCGCGGTGCTGCCGGCATGACGCAGGCTGCCATCCAGGTGGAAGATCGACACCGCATCCAGCAGCACGCCGGCCTGCTCTTCCAGCGATTCGGCGGCGGCGGCCGCTTCTTCCACCAGGGCAGCGTTCTTCTGGGTGTTTTCGTCCATCTGGCTCACCGCCAGGTTCACCTGCTCGATACCCGAGCTTTGCTCGATGGAGGCGGCGGAAATCTCGCTCATGATGTCGGCCACGCGGCGGATGGAGGACACGATTTCCTCCATGGTGCGGCCAGCCTCGTCCACCAGGCGGCTACCCGATTCCACCTTGTCCACCGAATCGCCGATCAGACCCTTGATCTCCTTGGCGGCGGCGGCGGAGCGTTGCGCCAGGTTGCGCACTTCGCTCGCCACCACGGCAAAGCCGCGGCCTTGCTCGCCGGCGCGCGCGGCTTCCACTGCAGCGTTCAGCGCCAGGATATTGGTCTGGAAGGCGATACCGTCGATCACGCTGATGATGTCGACGATCTTGGTCGCGCTCTGGTTGATCTCGTTCATGGTGGACACCACCTGCCCCACCACCACCCCACCGCGCGAGGCGATGTCGGAAGCGCCAACCGCCAGGCTGTTGGCCTTGCGCGAGTTTTCGGCGTTCTGTTTCACGGTGCTGGTGATCTCTTCCATGCTGGACGCGGTTTCTTCCAGGCTGGCGGCCTGCTGTTCGGTACGGCTGGACAGGTTGTTGTTACCGGCGGAAATCTCGCGGGCAGCAGTATTGATGGAAGACGCGGCATCCTGGATGTTGCCGACGATCTCGCGCAGGCGCCCCACGGTCTGGTTGGTATCGGTCTTCAGCTGGCCGAACATACCCTGGTAATCAGCGGTAATGGTGCGGGTCAGATCGCCTTGCGCCAGCGCCGACAGCACGTTGGCCACATCGGCCAGGCCCTTGCCGGAGACCTCCATCAGCTGGTTGATCTGCTCGGAGAGGCTGGCAAAGAAGCCGCTCTTGCCGTCCATCGGAATGCGCTGCTGGAAGTCGCCACGCACGGCAGCGCCCACGATATCGGAGACTTCCTTCTCTACCCGCACCTCTTCGGTACGGTCAGCCCATTCCACCACCGAGCCCAGGCGCTCGCCGCTATCGCTGAATACCGGGTTGGCAATCAGGCGGAAGGTACGGCCACCCACCACGATCTGCGCGGTATAGGTCTGGGTAAGCGAAGCCAGCAGGTCGCGCTGGTGCGCAGGGTTACGATGGAAACCGTCCATGCTGGTACCCAGCAGGGTGCGGGAATCGAAGTTCGGCAGGGCTTTCTTGATGTCGGCTTCGGCGTTGCGCAGCATGTCCTGCACGCTGCGGTTCATGTAGATGATGCTGCGATCGTTGTCGGCGATCATCACGTTGGACGACACATTGTCCAGCGCCTTGCGGATGCGGGTGTTCTCGGCCAGTACCAGCTGTTCCGCGTCACGACGCTGCTGCTCCAGACGCTCGGCTTGCAGCTTGTCGGTTTCATCGGCCCACTCCACCACCGAGCCCAGACGTTCGCCGTTATCGCTGAACACCGGGTTGGCAATCAGGCGGAAGGCACGTTTGCCCACCACGATATTGGCGGTATAGGTCTGCTTCAGGTTGGTCAGCAGGTCGCGCTGGTGCGCCGGGTTGCGGTGGAAGCCATCCATGCTGGTACCCAGCAGGGTGCGGGAGTCGAAGTTGGGCAATACCTGCTTGATATCGGCTTCGGCATTACGCAGCATGTCCTGCACGCTGCGGTTCATGTAGATGATGGTGCGTTCGTTGTCGGCGATCATCACATTGGTGGTGACATTGTCCAGCGCCTTGCGGATGCGGGTGTTCTCCGCCATCTGGCGCAGCTCTTCCTGACGCTTTTCCTGCTCCAGCGCCTGCAACTGTAGCTGCTCGGTAATATCCTGCCACTCCACCACCATGCCGATGATCTTGCCCTTGCCGTTGTCGACAGGATTCACCAGCAGGGTGAAGGAACGACCACCCACGGCGATCTGGGCGCGATGGGTGCCGCGCAGGTTGGCCAGCAGCTTGCGCTGGTAGTCCGGATGCTTGTGGAAGCCATCGATATTGCTGCCCACCACCCCACGGGCGGTAAAACCGGGCAGTTCCTTGCGGATATCGGACTCGGCATTGGCCAGCATGTCTTGCACCGCACGGTTGGCGTACACCACCACACCATTGCCATCGGCAATCATCACATTGGTAGCGGCTACATCCAGTGCATTGCTGATCAGAATGTTTTCTACCGCCTTGTCTGCGGCCAACTTCATGTAATAGGCCAGGCTGCTGTTATCGCCCTCACGCAACTGCAGCTCGGTTTCCAGATTGCCGGCGGCCAGCTCCTGCATGACGCGGGTGGCATGCACCGGTTCGCAACCCAAGGTGCGGACCAGGCTGCGGCTGATCAGCCAGGCAGCCAGCAGGCCCACCAGCAGCGATGCCGCCAGCAAGGCAATGGTCGCCTGCTCGGTTTGCTGTGCCGATTGCTGCAGGGAAGCGGCACGCGCGCCGGCCCTCTCCTCCTCGTAGGACACCAGCTTGTCCAGCGCGCTCTGATAGGCTTTCTGATCCGGGCGCAGCTTGGCGAACAGGAAGGCCTTGGCCTCTTCCAGCTGGCCAGCATTGAACAGGCTCAGAAACTGGCCAAGATTGACGCGGTAGCTGATGTCGGCCTGACGCATCGCCTGCTCCAGCCCCTGGGCAGCGTCATCGCCCGGGTATTGCTTCAGCTGCGCATAGGCTTCATCCATGGCCGACAGCGACTTGCCCAGCTCCTGCACCTGCTGCTGCACGATCTGCGGATCATCGCTCAACAGTGCCGTGCGCACCCCGCGCGCTGTCTCATTGACATGGTCGGCAATGCGGTTGGCCGCACCGGCACGCGGCAGGTGATGCTGCGCCACCTGCTCGATGTCGGCGGATATCATGTTCAAGCGCACGATGGACAGCGCCGAGGAGGCCGCGATCAGGGCCAGCAAAATGCCGAAGCCCAGCCATAACAGGTTTTTTACTTTCATGTGTTCCGCCCCTTATACGTTGGCCGCCAGCGCGGTATCCATCAACGCCATTTCCTGACTGCTCATCAGTTTTTCGATATCCACCATGATGATCATGCGCTCGCCGATGGCCCCCAGCCCCTGGATGTAGGCGGTATCCATCACCGCACCGAATTCCGGCGCCGGCTTGATGTCATCCCCGGCCAGCTCGATCACGTCGGACACGCCATCCACCACCATGCCCACCGTGCGCCCCAGTACATTGAGGATGATTACCACGGTGAAGTCGTTGTAGATGATGTTGCCTACCCCGAACTTGATACGCATATCGATGATGGGCACGATGTGGCCGCGCAGATTGATCACGCCCTTGATGAATTCTGGCGACTTGGCCAGCCGGGTGACCGCGTCATAGCCTCGGATTTCCTGCACCTTCAGGATATCGATGCCGTACTCTTCCTTGCCCAGGGTGAACACCAGAAACTCCCTGCGCTGCGCATCGCCTTCCGTCATTGTTCTCATGTCTGCCATGCTGTTTCCCGCCAGGGCCTCCCGTTTCAAGCGTGTACTGCCGCCAGCTCTGCCGGCTGCGGTTTGTGCGCATCCAGGCGCACGATGGCGCCAACATCCAGAATCAGCGCCACGCGACCATCGCCCAGGATGGTGGCGCCAGACAGCCCTTCCACCTTGCGATAGTTCGCTTCAATGTTTTTCACTACGAACTGCTGCTGGCCGAGCAACTCGTCCACCATCAACGCATATTTCTGGCCGCCAGCCTCCACCACGATCAGGATCGCCCGCTCCGGCTCGGCATACTGCGGCGTGATATCGAACACGTCTGCCAGCGCGATGATGGGCAGGTATTCACCGCGGATACTGACAATGCGGCCGCGGCCAACAATCTGCTTCACATCCTCCGGCCGCGGTTGCAGCGACTCCAGAATGTAATTCAGCGGCAGCACATAGGTTTCTTCCCCCACCATCACCGACATGCCATCCATGATCGCCAGCGTCAGCGGCAGGCGGATGGTCATGGTGGTGCCGATATCGGCCATGCTGCTGATATCGATGCGCCCGCCCATGGCCACAATGTTCTTGCGCACCACGTCCATGCCCACGCCACGGCCGGAGACATCGGTCACTTCGCTGGCAGTGGAAAACCCGGCCTCAAAGATCAGCGCCCAGACCTCGGCATCGCTCATGCTGTCGGTCACGGCAATGCCGCGCTCGCGTGCCTTGGCCAGAATCCGCTCCCGCCGCAGGCCGGCGCCGTCGTCGGTGACTTCGATGACAATGCTGCCGCCTTCGTGGAACGCCCTCAGCGTCAGCAGGCCGCCGGCCTGCTTGCCCTTGGCCAGCCGCTCCTGCGGCGATTCGATGCCGTGATCCAGGCTGTTGCGCACCAGGTGGGTCAGCGGATCGGACAGCTTCTCGATGAAGCCCTTGTCCAGCTCGGTGCTCTCACCCACCATTTTCAGCTCGACTTCCTTGCCCAGCTTGCCCGCCAGGTCGCGCACCACGCGCGGAAAGCGCTGGAACACGAAGGAGATCGGCATCATGCGAATCGACATCACCGCCTCCTGCAGCTCGCGCGAATTGCGCTGCAGCAGGGAGATGCTGTTGAGCAGTTTTTCGTGCGCCACCGTATCCAGCCCGCCACCGTACTGCACCAGCATCGACTGGGTAATCACCAGCTCGCCCACCAGGTTCAGCAGCAGGTCGACTTTCTCGGTACTGACGCGAATCGAGCTCTCCCCTCCCTGTACACTGGCCGTCCTGGATTCGTTGCGCGCGCTCGCTGGCACCGGGACCGGCGCAACTGGTGGTGGCGCCACTACCGGGTTGGCCGCAACCGGGGGTAATGGCTGGAACAGACCGAAGCCGTCTTCCTCATACACAACCGGCGTGGCTTCGGCAGCAGGGATCTGCGGCACAGGCAGTGGTGCAAACAGGCCGAAACCATCCTCCTCATGCATCACGTCGCCAGCCGGGGCCGGCGCATCCTGGAACAAGCCAAAGCCATCGTCCTCGATGGTGACATCCGCCAGTACGCGGAAAGAGCCCGGCGCCAATACGAAGGCCAGCATTTCCGCAACATCGTCACAACTGCTGCCGGTAGTCAGTAGTGCGATCGCCACGCCAGTGGACGCGTCAGCGGAGAGCCCGGCAATGATTTCCAGCTCGCCCAGTGCCGCCAGGCGCTGCCATACGTCCTGCTCCGGCAAGGCCAGTGGGGGGTGTAATTCGATATGGAGTCGTTGACTGACCGGCTCGGCAACCGGCGGTGGGGCCACCGGAGCCACCACGCTTTCCGCCATGGCAAGCCGGCTTAATACCTGCTTGAGCACCGGCACCCGGTCCGGCGACACGGCAGCGCCACCACAATGGTGCGCCAGCATGTCCTTCAGCAAGTCACCAGACTGCAAGGCCGCATCGACGATCTGCCGGCTCAACGGCAACTCGTGCTTGCGCACCTTGTCCAGCAGGTTTTCCAGTACATGGGTCAGGTCCGCCAGATCGGAGAACCCAAAGGTTGCCGCGCCGCCCTTGATCGAATGAGCAGCACGAAAAATGCCGTTCAGGTCCTCGCTGTCAGGGCGGGCAATATCGATTGCCAGCAGCAGGGACTCCATATTGGCCAAGTGTTCGGCGGTTTCATCAAAAAACACCTGATGAAACTGAGACATATCGAATGACATTGCACCCTCCCAGGATGGATCAGCGCAAGCTTCAGCCCACTAGGCGGCGGACAACATCAATCAGTTTCTGGGGGTCAAACGGCTTGACCAGCCAGCCGGTAGCACCGGCGGCACGGCCCTGCGCCTTCATCTGGTCACTGGATTCGGTGGTCAGCATCAGGATCGGGGTGGTGGCATAGCTGGGCAGCTGTCGCAGGGCACGAATCAGCGACAGACCATCCATGCCAGGCATGTTCTGGTCGGTAAGCACCAGATCCACCTGCCCGGCCTGGGCCTTGGACAGCCCGGCATTGCCATCGGCGGCTTCCACTACATCGTAGCCGGCACTTTTCAGGGTAAAGGTAACCATCTGCCTGATAGAGGCCGAGTCATCCACTGTGAGTATTTTTTTGGCCATAGCCCAGCAATCCAATCATTCCGAGGAAAACTTCCATCACACCGACTGCTCCTGGCAGCTGGCCCGACACAAGTTACAGCTGCCGCCAGGCAGGGCGGCAGGTTCTGCATGCATTAGCGGATAGTAAACAACTTGGTGAAGCAGGCAATTTCCAGCACCTGCCGCACGGTATCGCGACAGTTCACCAGCGCCAGCTCCTTGCCAGCGGCACCTGCACGCTCCTTCAGCAGCAGCAGCATGCCCAGCGCCGAGCTGTCGAGATAGGGAACTTGCTCGAAGTCGACATCGATACTGCTAATGGCATTGTTCTCCAGCAGCTCCTGGCTGGCAGAACGGAAATCCTTGTGGACATTGAAGTCAAATTGCCCAACCAGAACAATTGACCCTGTTTTACCTTCTACCTTGACAATAGGTTTCATACTATGAACTGCTCCCCTCATTAGGCCGAGACAATCGGAAGCCTCAACTCAAAGATCGTCATCTCGCCATCACGCAGATATCTGATCGACCCCTTCATATCCTCGACCACTCTTTTGACAATGGCAAGTCCGAGGCCGGTGCCATTTGCTCTTGTAGTAAAGAACGGGTCAAAAATCTGCTGCTGTACCGTCTCGGGAATCGCCTCGCCCTGATTGGCGACCCGCAACAATACGCACTCGTCCCCTTGCGCCTGCGCGGTCAACTCTACCTTGCCGCCCGGCACGCTAAACTGGCAGGCATTTTCAACCAAATTCACCAGAGCGCCAACCAAATCGGAACGGATAACCAGCACCTGCCCTGCATTTTGCTGCTGCATCGACCAATGCAGCACTTTTTTATCCAGCAAAGGCTGGGCAATGGTTTCCACCTCCTGCAGCACCGACTGCAAATCCACGACCCGCTGCTCGCCTGACACCACCCCGGAGCGCACAAAGCTCAGCATGTCCTGCACCAGCGACTCCAGCGCCTGCAGTCGCTCCACCACCTTGCCGGCAAACCGCACCCTCGCCCCTTCCGGCAGATCGTCCTGTCGCAGGTTGGCCGCATATAGCAAGGCCGTGGCCAGCGGGGTCCGGATCTGATGCGCCAGTGATGCCGCCATGCTACCCATGGATGCCAGCTTGGCCTGCTGTGCCAGTTGCTCGTGCAACTGACGCAGATGTGTCACATCCAGCAACAGCATAAAACTGCCCTGCCCTGCCAGCGCAACCTCGGCGACAGAAACAAAGCTTATCGAATCGTCATGATTGCGGCGACGGTACTCGCCATCCTGCGTATCCCGCTGCAACCAGTCCGACATCTGCCAGCATTGCCCCGGCTGCAACGCTGGCAGCAACTGGCCCGCAGCATGATTGATCTGCGTCACACAACCCTGTTCATCCAGCTCCACCACCCCCACCGGCATGGCGGCCAACAGGGCGGTAAGCTTGGCTGCAAGCCGCTCGTTGACAGCCGATTTCAATACCAGCTCATCATTGGCCTGCTGCAGCTTGCTGTTCAGTTCCGCTACCTGCCCCTCCAGCAACTTGTAAGCGTGGATCAGCTCGTCCGTGACACTGTTGAAGTGCTCGAACACCTCGCGCAACTGCTCATTATTGTCTTGCATTGATAAAATCCCCACCTTCCACCCGCGGCCGATTTGTAAAAGTTGCTTGAACAGTATGATAATGCCGCCATAGATGCTGCCAGGCGTACAAGGCTCTGCAGAGCACGGCTTTTGAGCCCTGTCTTGGTTTTTTGTCTGAAACTTGTATTAATAGTATTGTCAGCTATTCCGTTACGCGACGGCCAACCCTCCGGAGGTTTCCGTGTCAGAACTACTTAAAAAAATTGATGCCCGTACCAAACTGGCAGGCACCAACAAACTGGAGATCCTGTTGTTTTCGCTTGGTATCGACCAGCGCACCGGCAGGAAAGAGACCTTTGGCATCAACGTGTTCAAAGTCAGGGAAGTCATGCGTACGCCGGAGATCACTTCGGCACCGGAAATGCCGTCCTCTGTTGAAGGCATGGTCAGCCTGCGTGGCAGCCTGGTACCGGTAATCGATCTGGCCAAATACGCCGGCGTGATCAGCGACAAGCGCCCGGAAATCATGATCGTTACCGAATATAACGGCCATACCCAGGGCTTCCTGGTTGAAGCAGTCGATACCATTCTGCGCCTGGACTGGGCCGCCATGCGCGTTCCGCCGGAAATGATCACCAACCGCATGGGCGGCCTGGTAACTGCAGTAACCGAGCTGGACAACGGTACCCTGGTCATGATGATGGACGTGGAGAAAGTGCTGGCGGAAACCGCCATGTACAGCGACGAGCACGCCTTCATCAACATCGAGCCGCTGCGAGAAGAACGCATGGTCTACTTTGCCGATGATTCGGCAGTAGCCCGCAAACAGATTGAACGTACCTTCCAGGCCATGCAGGTGAGATACGCCTACGCCATCAATGGCATGCGCGCCTGGGAAGACCTGCAGCGCATGGCGGGGCAGGCAGAACTGGCTGGCCGCAAGCTGAACGAAGTGGTGCACCTGATCCTGACCGACGTGGAAATGCCGGAGATGGATGGTTACATGCTCACCAAAATGGTGAAGACCGATCCGCGTTTTGCCGGCATTCCGGTACTGATGCATTCCTCGCTGTCGGGACAATCCAACCAGAAGCTGGGCGAGTCCGTGGGTGTCGATGCG
This sequence comes from Vogesella amnigena, assembly GCF_042648905.1. NCBI lineage: Bacteria > Pseudomonadati > Pseudomonadota > Betaproteobacteria > Neisseriales > Chromobacteriaceae > Vogesella > Vogesella amnigena. The sequence continues at coordinate 48,831 of NZ_JBHRYH010000043.1, forward strand.
TATGTATCCAAGTTCGAGCCGCAGAAGTTGTCGATGAAAATCCGCGAAATGCTGAAGATCTAAGCGGAAAACACAGGAAAAGAAGGAAGCGCCATGGCGACATCTGAAGCTTCACTGCTGGCTAACATAGACGCCCGTACCAAGCTGGCAGGCTCCAATAAAATGGAAATTCTGCTGTTTTCCCTGGGAACGAGGGAAACCTTCGGTATCAACGTATTCAAGGTGCGCGAAGTTTCGCAGACTCCTTTCATCACCCGCACTCCCAATATGCCGTTTGGCGTGGAAGGCGTGCTGTCGCTGCGTGGCAACATCATTCCGGTGATTTCGCTGGCCAAGTTCATTGGTTGCGAAACGTCGAATACCAGTTACAGCACCATGATCGTGACCGAGTTCAACAAGAGCACCCAGGCATTCCTGGTTGACTCGGTGGACCGCATCATTCGCGTGGACTGGGACAAAGTGCGGGCGCCGGAAAACGTGATGAGCACCTCGCAACAGACGCTGATCACCGCGGTTACCGAACTGGACGACGGCAAACTGGTTTCCATTCTGGACGTGGAACAGATTCTGGCCAGCGTGGTGGGAGAAGCCCACGTGCCGGAACTGCCGCAGGCTCCGCTGGAACTGGATCAGTACGTGTTCTTTGCCGATGATTCGGTAGTGGCCCGCAAGGAAATCTGCGGTGTGCTGGAAAAAATGGCCATCAAATACCACCAGGCCAATAACGGTAAGGAAGCCTGGGACAAGCTGCAGGTGCTGGCCAATCGCAACTGGTCGGAAGAGGAGTCGTTGCACGACACTCTCAAGCTTATCCTGGTGGATGCCGAAATGCCGGAAATGGACGGCTATGTGCTGACCAAGCTGATCAAGTCGGATCATCGCTTCAGTGGCATTCCGGTGATCATGCACTCGTCGCTGTCGTCCAATGCCAACCGCGCCATGGGAGCCAGCGTCGGCGTGGATGCCTATGTTGCCAAGTTCGACCCGGCCGTGCTTGCAGACACTTTAATTCCGTTCCTGCAACGTTAAAATACCGGGTTACTCAATACCCAGGTCAGGAAAACGCTAATGACAGACAAGAATCTTCGTTTCCTCGTGGTAGATGACTTTTCCACAATGAGACGTATTGTGCGCAACCTGCTCAAGGAACTTGGCTTCACCAATGTCGATGAAGCAGAAGATGGCCAGGTAGCCCTGCACAAGCTGAAGACCCAGCATTTCGACTTCGTGGTATCGGACTGGAACATGCCGAACATGACCGGTATCGAGCTGCTGCGTGCAGTGCGTGCCGATGCCCAGCTCAAGCAGACGCCCTTCCTGATGATTACCGCCGAAGCCAAGCGCGAGAACATCATTGAAGCGGCTACGGCCGGAGCCAGCGGCTATATCGTGAAACCGTTCACGGCCGCCACGCTGGAAGAGAAGATGAACAAGATCTTCCAGAACCTGAGCAAATAACATCACAAGCAAGCACTGAGTGCTACGCGCAGGAGGAGTTACCGTGCCAGACCACAACCTCGAAAGTGGCGACTCTCCAGATCTGGAAGCCCTGTTTGACAGCATCGCCATGCAACAGCACAACGCCGGCGGCGATGCACCGGCTGCGGCCAACCTTGACCTCTCCCCGGAGACCGTCATGGGCATGTACGCCCAGATCGGCCAGATGACGCGCAAGCTGCATGACACCCTGCGCGAACTGGGCTACGACAAGTCGCTGGAAAAGGTGGCAGACGCCATTCCCGATGCCAAGGATCGCCTGGGCTATATCGCCACGCTTACCGCCAATGCCGCGGAGCGGGTACTGAATGCCACCGACATTGCCAAGCCGATTCAGGATGATCTGCAGAGAAATGCCGAGCAACTGAGCCAGCGCTGGGAAAAACTGTTCGCCAACCAGCTGTCTACCGACGAGTTCAAGCAACTGGCGCAGGAAACCCGCGGTTACCTGAGCGCGGTACCCAAACAAACGGAAGCCACCAGCAACCAGTTGCTGGAAATCGTGATGGCGCAGGACTTCCAGGATTTGACCGGCCAGGTGATCAAGAAGGTCATGGAGATGGTCAAGACGCTGGAAAACGAGCTGCTGACCGTGCTGATCGAATACCTGCCGGCCGAACGCAAGATGGACCTCAGCCCGGACCTGTTGCAGGGCCCAGTAGTCAACCCGGATGGCCGCACCGATGTCGTCACCAGCCAGCAACAGGTTGACGATCTGCTGGAAAGTCTGGGCTTCTGACCGAATATTGCCGCTGACCCGTCCAAGGGGCAGACAAAACTAAGGAAGTGGAAATGAGCGACTTCGCTGGTATGGAAGAACTGCTGCAGGATTTCCTGATGGAATCGACCGAGCTGTTGTCCGATGTCGACAACAAGCTGGTAGAACTGGAAAAGCGCCCGAATGACCGCGCGCTGCTTAACGACATTTTCCGCGGCTTCCATACCATCAAGGGTGGTGCCGGCTTCCTGAATGTCGCCCCGATGGTAACCGTGTGCCACCGCACCGAGAACCTGTTCGACAAGCTGCGCAACTCCGAGCTGCCGCTGACCATGGGGCTGATGGATGTGATCCTTGACGCTACCGGTGCGGTACGCGACATGTTCACCACCCTGGGGCAGGGCCTGCCGCCGGCCAACCCGGACCCAGCCTTGCTGGCCGCACTGGATGCCGCACTGGCGGGCAACCTGAGCGTGGAAGCCGCCCCGGCTGCCGCGCCCGCAGCCGCCCCGGCACCAGCAACAGCCGCGCAATCAAACGAGCCGGACTGGAATACACTGCACGCCGCGGTAAGCGGCAGCAGCCCGGCAACAACAGCTGCTGCTCCTGCCGCACAGCCGGCACCGGCAGCTCAAGCCGCGCCTGCTGCGGCCGCGGCGCCAGCTCCGGTTGCCAGCACGGCGGTGGAGGTGATTCCTGCTGCAGCATCAACAGCCATGGCGCCGGCAGCCCACAAGGCGCCGATGAAGACATCCGGCGGTGGTGGCAGTGTTTCCGGCCAGGAAAACACCATCCGCATCGATACCGTACGTCTGGACCAGGTACTGAACCTGTCCGGCGAGATCGGTCTCACCAAGAACCGCCTCACTACCCTGCGTACCGAGATACTGCAGGGCAATATGGAAACCAACACCCTGCGCTCGCTGGACGAGGCGATCAGCCAGCTGGACCTGCTGGTAAGCGATCTGCAGAACGCGGTGATGAAAACCCGCATGCAGCCGATCGGCCGCCTGTTCCAGAAATACCCGCGTCTGGCACGCGATCTGGCACGCCAGCTGGGCAAGGAGGTGGAGCTGATCATCACCGGCGAGGAAACCGAACTCGACAAGACCATGATCGAGGACCTGAACGACCCACTGGTGCACTTGGTGCGCAACGCAGTCGATCATGGCGTGGAGTCGTCCGAAGAGCGCATTGCCGCCGGTAAAAAGCCACAGTCGGTCGTGGAGCTGACCGCTCAGCAGGTAGGCGACCATATCGTTATCGAGATTACCGATGACGGCAAGGGCATGAACCCGGAAGTGCTGCGTCGCAAGGCCATCGCCAAGGGGCTGATCGATGCCGAGACCGCCAACGGGCTGGACGAAAAGCAGTGTCTGCAGCTGATCTTCCTGCCAGGCTTCTCCACCAAGGACCAGATCTCCAATGTTTCCGGCCGTGGCGTGGGCATGGATGTGGTACGTACCAATATCCAGAAGCTGAATGGCCGCATCGACATCAACTCTGTGCAGGGTGAAGGCACGCGCATCAGCATCTCGCTGCCGCTGACTCTGGCGATTCTGCCGGTATTGGTGGTACGCGCCTGCAACCAGCCGTTTGCAGTACCGCTGGCCATGGTGCGCGAGATCATCCCGATCGATACCACCGCTATCCAGGAAGTTTCCGGCCGCCCCACCATCGTGGTGCGCGACGAGATCCTGCCGCTGAAGACCCTGTCCGGCCTGCTGAACTGGGAGCCTACCCAGAAGCCGAATTTCGGCGTATTGATGCAGTCGGCGGAGAAGTCCTTCATCCTGGCGGTCGACTCCTTCGTTGGCCGCGACGATGTGGTAATCAAGCCGCTGCAGAACATCCGCCCGAAAGGCGTGGCTGGCGCCACCCTGTCCGGCGATGGCTCCGTGGTGCTGGTACTGGACATGGAAGACCTGCTGTCCGGGCAACTGGACACCTCCGGCCCGGGCAATATGATGGCCCGTGGCGTGGACAATTTTGCTTACTGAAGATAGGTCACGATGTCGAACTCCGCCTTCCTCGGGCGTCAACCTGTTCTGAACAGAAACCAGCAGCTCATCGGGTATGAGCTGCTTTTTCGTAGTGCCGGCGATGCTGCCAGCGCAGTGCCGCACGCACCACTGGAGGCCGATACCCAGGTACTGGTGAATGCCCTCAACAATATGGGCACCAACTGGCTGATCGGCAGCAAGCTTGCCTTCATCAATGTTGGGGAAGCCATGCTGAGCAGCGATTTCCTGGAACTGCTGCCCCCCCGACGCGTGGTACTGGACATTGCGGCCAACATTCAGCCCGGCAACGAGCTGGTTTCCCGCGTGCGCTACCTGCGTTCGCTGGGCTTCGGCATTTCGCTGGACGATTTCAGCTTCGAACAGCCATCCGCTGCGCTGCTGGAACTGGCCAACTACGTGAAACTGGACGTGCAGGCGATGGACAAGCTGCCGTTCCAGGCACTGGCAGCACGGTTGCGCAGTTACCCGGTGATCCGTATCGGCGAGCGCATCGAATCCTACGAACATTACAACCTGTGCCGCGACCTGGGGCTGGACGGCTACCAGGGCTATTATTTCGCTCGCCCGGAGACCTTGTCCGCCAAGATCATCCACGCCTCGTTCAGCAACACGCTCAAGCTGCTGAACCTGCTGCGCGCCGATGCGCCACTGCGCGACATCGAGCAGGTGCTGAAAGGTGATGTCGCGCTGTCGTTCAAGCTGCTGCGTTATGTCAACTCGGCAGCGGCCGGCCTGAATACCACCATCAGCTCCTTCGGCCACGCCGTTACCGTGCTGGGCTATCAGAAGCTGTACCGCTGGCTCACCCTGCTGCTGGTAACCAGCAACGAGCACGGCAATCTGGCACCGGCACTGCAAAAAACCGCCATCACCCGCGCCCGGCTGATGGAATTACTGGCCCAGGAAACCGGGCACAACGGCGACTTCTGCGACAATGCCTTCATTGTCGGCATGTTCTCGCTGCTGGATGTGATCTTCGACATGCCGATGGCGCAGATCCTGGAACACATCAACCTGCCCGCCGACATCCAGGCCGTACTGCTGCATCGTCAAGGCGGCTTTACCCCCTTCCTGCAGCTGACACTTGCCCTGGAACAGGGGCAGCCTGATCTGCCACAATTGGCGACCCAGCTTGGACTGGACCCGGACCAGCTGAACCTGCTGCACACCGCCGCCCTCGCCTGGGTGGAAGAACTCTAACCGAACCGATTGTTGATGACCCGCCTGCTTGCCCTGGATTGCTCCAACTACAACCTGTCTGTCGCCCTGCTTGCCGGACAACAGACCGTGCAATATCACCAAACAGTAAAACAGGGCCACTCCGACCTGGCACTGACCGTGATTGCCGACCTGCTGCAGCAGGCTGGACTCCAGCTTGCCGAGCTGGACGCCATCCTGTTCGGCAAAGGCCCTGGAGCCTTTACCGGCCTGCGCATTGCCGCCGGCGTGGCCAGCGGGCTGGCCACTGCGGCCAACCTGCCACTGCACGGCATCCCTACACTGGATGCCATTGCCCTCCAGCTCCCCTCCGAAACCGGCATTGCGCTACTGGATGCCCGCATGAGCGAGGTATATGCCTGCCGTTACCTGGATGGCAAAGCCATCGGCGGCATCAGCGTATGCAAACCGGAACAGCTGCAATTACAGCCCTCGGATGTGCTGGCCGGCGATGCCGCCGCCTACTTTAACGACAGCGAGCAGACCTTTATCAGCTGCGAACCGCGGGCGGAGCACTATATCCAGCTGTTCCAGCGCCAGCCGCAACGCTACCCGGCCAGCGCCACAGCCGAGCTGCTGTACGTGCGCGACAAGGTGGCACTCACCACCGCCGAACAACGGGACAAGCAGCGTGGCTGAGCTGCTACGCCTTCATGACCCGGCCGCCGCGACCGAAATGGCAGATGCCGAAGCCGCGAGTTGCGACCACCCGTGGAGCAGCGGCATGTATGCCGACTCGCTGACCGGCCAGGATCAGGTTTACGCTTATCGAGATGCCAATGGCCAGGTTCTGGGCTATGCCGTGCTGCTGATCATCCTGGACGAAGCCCAGCTGCAAAACATCTTCATCTGCCAGCCCTGCCAACGCCAAGGCCACGGCCGCCGCCTGCTGCAGCAACTGATGCACAGCGCCGCCAGCCAGGGGGCGGTGCGCATGCTGCTGGAAGTGCGCGAAAGCAACCATGCAGCCCGCGCGCTGTATGCCGGTTGCGGCTTCGTGGAAAGCGGACTGCGCAAGCATTACTACCGCAACGACCACGGCCCGCGCGAACACGCAGTGCTGATGGAGGCCATGCTATGAGCCGGCAGCAGCAGATATTGGCAGAGATCGGCATACGCCCGCTGTGGCAGCTGCGCAGCACAGCTGATGCCGCCCATCCGCCGGGCACCACACCGATCGAAACAGCCCCAATCGAAGCCGCCCCGATCGCAGCATCGCCAGCCGAAACACTACCAGTGCCGGAGTTTGTCACCTCGACAGCCGCTATCGAGCCGGCCAGCATCAGTACACCCGCCAGCCGTACCGATTCAGCGGAACAGCCCCTCCCCCTGGCCATTGCCAACTGGGAAGACCTGCATGCCCAAGTGGCAGCCTGTCAGCAATGTCAGCTGGCCAAAACGCGCAGCAACACCGTGGTTGGCCGCGGCAATCGCCAGGCACGGCTGCTGATCATCGGCGAAGCTCCAGGCGAGCAGGAGGACCTGCAAGGCCTGCCCTTCGTCGGCAAGGCCGGTCAGCTGCTGGAAAACATGCTGGCCGCCGCCGGCTTCGACAGTGCACGCGATGTCTACATCTGCAACCTGCTCAAATGCCGCCCTCCGGGCAACCGCAACCCGGCACAGGATGAGATTGTGCAATGCCAGCGCTTCCTGCAATGGCAGATCGAAGCGGTAAAACCAGAGCTGATCGTGGCGGTAGGCCGCTTTGCCGCGCAGAGCCTGCTGCAAAGCACAGCCTCACTGGGCAGCCTGCGCGGCAAACAGCACCAATACGGCAACTACCCGGTGCTGGTGAGTTTTCACCCCGCCTACCTGCTGCGCAGCCCTGGCGAAAAGGCCAAGGCCTGGCAGGACTGGTGCCGCGTGCGTCAATTGCTGCAGAAATGAACAAACCCCGCCTTGGCGGGGTTTCAGGCTGCTGACAAACTGCCCATTTACGCCTCACCGGACCCGGCAAAGCCGGGCCGCTCCAGCCAAGTACTTGAATCGGCAGCCTCCCTGTTTACAAAACAAAGTCCTTTTGCGAGGCAAAAGAACTTTGACAACACGCACAAACCCCGCCTTGGCGGGGTTTGTCTTGGCAGCGCGGCGGGCGCCATACGGCCAACGTTGGCCGCAAAAAACAAAAGCCCTCGAAACCGAGGGCTTTTTGCGGGATACCTAGCCGAATTACTTCAGCTTGGTTTCCTTGTACAGAACATGCTTGCGGGCAACGGGATCAAATTTTTTGATCTCCATTTTTTCCGGCATGGTGCGCTTGTTCTTGGTGGTGGTGTAGAAATGACCGGTACCAGCGGTCGATTCCAGTTTGATCTTGTCGCGCATGGCTTAAATCCTTAAAGAGCTGTCGGTAGACTGATTACAGTTCGCCGCGAGCACGCAGGTCGGCCAGAACGGCATCGATACCTACTTTGTCGATGGTACGCAGAGCAGCGTTGGAGATGCGCAGGCGCACCCAACGGTTTTCGCTCTCTACCCAGAACTTGCGGTACTGCAGGTTCGGCAGAAAACGACGCTTGGTCTTGTTATTGGCGTGGGACACATTGTTCCCGGTCATCGGACGCTTGCCGGTGACTTTGCAAACACGCGCCATGGTGAGTCACTCCCAAAAGCCGGTAAAAGAAACACTTATACCATAATTCGATGCCGCCGCACAAGTTCACGACACGCCAGCACAAGCGGCCACGTGTACCGAAACGGTAGCATCGGGTTTAAAAGAAAGGCGGCATGATACCGAAAGCTGCGGCAGTGCGCAGCAAAAACCGCACGCACAATGCCATTCACCGTTAATGCGCAACAAATACCCAGCCAAATCAACAAGCTGCAAAACAACACCCCGGCACACCCCGACAAGAAAAGCACACCTTCAAGTGCAAAGCGTGCACGTTGCCCATTCAAAAACAGGGGCGTTGCTGTTAGAATTCCGGATTCTCATAGAGCCGTAATCCCATGACCAAGTTCATCTTCGTTACCGGTGGTGTGGTGTCCTCTCTGGGCAAGGGCATCGCTGCCGCGTCCATCGCCGCCATTCTCGAATCCCGTGGTCTCAAGGTCACCATGCTGAAGCTGGATCCCTACATCAACGTGGATCCGGGCACCATGAGCCCCTTCCAGCACGGCGAAGTCTTCGTTACCGAAGACGGCGCGGAAACCGACCTCGACCTTGGCCATTATGAGCGCTTCATCCACGCCAAGATGAAGAAGAGCAACAACTTCACTACCGGCCAGGTATACGAATCCGTGATCACCAAGGAGCGCCGTGGCGACTACCTGGGTGGCACCGTGCAGGTGATTCCGCACATCACCGACGAAATCAAGCAGAAGGTGCGCGAAGGCGCTGGCGACGTGGACGTTGCCATCGTCGAGATCGGCGGCACCGTGGGCGATATCGAATCGCTGCCGTTCCTGGAAGCCATCCGCCAGATGCGCTCCAACCATGGCCGCAAGAACACCCTGTTCGTGCACCTGTCCTACGTGCCGTACATCGCCACTGCCGGCGAGATCAAGACCAAGCCGACCCAGCACTCGGTGAAAGAGATGCGCGAAATCGGCATCCAGCCGGACATCCTGCTGTGCCGTATGGATCGCGAGCTGCCGGAAGACGAAAAGCGCAAGATCGCCCTGTTCTGCAATGTGGAAGAGAACGCGGTTATCGGCTGCTACGATGCCGACTCCATCTACAAGGTACCGGCGATGCTGCACGCGCAGGGCATCGACGACATCATCGCCGAGCAGCTGCAACTGGAGCTGCCGAAGGCCGATCTGTCCACCTGGAACCGCATCATCGACGCCATCGAGCACCCGGACCATAGCGTGAACATCGCCATGGTGGGCAAGTACGTTGATCTGACCGAGTCCTACAAGTCGCTGTCCGAGGCGCTGAAACACGCCGGCGTGCACACCCGCACCAACGTCAACATCATCTATGTCGATTCCGAAGAGATTGAGCGCGACGGCGCCGAATCGCTGAAGGACATGGATGCCATCCTGGTACCGGGCGGCTTCGGCAAGCGTGGCGTGGAAGGCAAGATCAAGGCAGTGAAGTTCGCCCGCGAGAACAACATCCCTTACCTGGGCATCTGCCTGGGCATGCAGATCGCGCTGATCGAATACGCCCGTGACGTGGCCGGCATGACTGGCGCCAACTCCACCGAGTTCGATCTGGAAACCGACTACCCGGTAGTGGCGCTGATCGACGAGTGGGTGAACCACGACGGCAAGATCGAAACCCGCGACGAAAACTCCAACCTGGGTGGCACCATGCGCCTGGGCGGCCAGCAGTGCGAGCTCACCGCCGGCTCGCTGGCGGCGCGCGTGTACGGCAACACCGAAATCACCGAGCGTCACCGTCACCGCTACGAAGTGAACAACCACTACGTACCGCGCCTGCAGGCAGCCGGTCTGACCATCAGCGGTCTGTCCGCCGGTCACGAGAAACTGGTGGAAACCATCGAGCTGGCGAACCATCGCTGGTTCTTTGCCTGCCAGTTCCACCCGGAGTTCACCTCCACGCCGCGCGATGGCCACCCGCTGTTCATCGCCTACGTGCAGGCAGCCCTCGCCTACCAGGCCGACAAGGCCAAGGCCTGAGCAAGCAGCCATTGTCAGCCCGTCTGACCAAAGTTGGCCGCACGGCGGCGAAGCGCAAGCTTCGCGGCCAATGCGGCCAACCTTGTCTTGAAAGGACACAGCATGAAACTCGCCGGATTTGACGTTGGTCTTGACCATCCCCTGTTCCTGATCGCCGGTCCCTGCGTGATCGAAAGCGAACAGATGGCACTGGATACCGCCGGCCAACTGAAGGAAATCGCCCAGGAACTGGGCATCAACTTCATCTACAAGTCGAGCTTCGACAAGGCCAACCGCTCGTCCGGCAAGTCGTTCCGCGGCTTCGGCATGGAAGAAGGCCTGCGCATCCTGGCGGAAGTGAAGCGCCAGATCGGCGTGCCGGTACTTACCGACATCCACACCGAAGAACAGGTGCCGCACGTGGCGGCGGTGGTGGATGTACTGCAGACCCCGGCCTTCCTCGCCCGCCAGACTGACTTCATCCGCGCCGTGGCGCAAAGCGGCAAGCCGGTGAACATCAAGAAGGGCCAGTTCATGGCGCCAGGCGACATGAAACACGTGATCGACAAGGCGCGCGATGCCGCCATCGAAGCCGGCCTGAACCCGGACAGCTTCATGGCCTGCGAACGTGGCGCTTCCTTCGGCTACAACAACCTGGTGTCCGACATGCGCAGCCTGGCGATCATGCGCGAAACCGCCTGCCCGGTAGTGTTCGACGCCACCCACTCGGTACAGCTGCCTGGTGGCCAGGGCACCAGCTCCGGCGGCCAGCGTGAATTCGTGCCGGTGCTGGCGCGCGCCGCGGTTGCCGCCGGCGTGGCTGGCCTGTTCATGGAAACCCACCCCGACCCGGCCAAAGCCATGTCGGACGGCCCCAATGCCTGGCCGCTGCCGCGCATGAAAGAACTGCTGAGCACCCTGATCGCCATCGACAAGCTGGTGAAAGCGCAACCGCTGGCCGAGCTTTCGCTGTAACAGGTTGACTCCATGGCCAGCCTGTCTCAAGGTTGGCCGCACCGAACTCCGGTTTATCCAACTTAGAAATCTAAAGGGAACATAGATGAGTGCGATCGTTGACGTGATTGCCCGCGAAATTCTGGATTCGCGCGGTAACCCGACTGTTGAAGCCGATGTACTGCTGGAATCCGGCGTAATGGGCCGTGCCGCCGTACCGTCCGGTGCCTCCACCGGCGAGAAGGAAGCACTGGAGCTGCGCGACGGCGACAAGAGCCGCTACCTGGGCAAGGGCGTGCTGAAAGCGGTTGAGAACATCAACACCGAAATCTGCGAAGCCATCATCGGTCTGGACGCCTCCGACCAGGCATTCATCGACAAGACCATGATCGAGCTGGACGGCACCGAGACCAAGGGCCGCCTGGGCGCCAACGCCATGCTGGCCGTATCCATGGCCGTGGCCCGCGCCGCCGCCGAAGACGCCGGCCTGCCGCTGTACCGCTACCTGGGCGGCGCCGGCCCGATGGCCATGCCGGTACCGATGATGAACGTGATCAATGGTGGCGCCCACGCCAACAACACCCTGGACATCCAGGAATTCATGATCATGCCGGTAGGCGCACAGACCTTCCGCGAAGCGCTGCGCTGTGGCGCCGAGATCTTCCACACCCTGAAGAAGCTGTGCGACAGCAAGGGCTACGCCACCACCGTGGGTGACGAAGGCGGCTTCGCACCGAACCTGACCAGCCATGAAGAAGCCATCAAGCTGATTCTGGAAGCCATCGACGCCGCCGGCTACGTGGCCGGCCAGGACGTGCTGCTGGCACTGGACTGCGCTTCCTCCGAGTTCTACCGCGACGGCAAGTACCACCTGACCGCCGAAGGCCTGGCACTGACTTCCGAGCAGTTTGCCGACTACCTGGAAACCCTGGTCAACAACTACCCGATCATCTCCATCGAAGATGGCATGAGCGAGCACGACTGGGCCGGCTGGCAGCTGCTGACCGAACGTCTGGCTGGCCGCGTACAGCTGGTGGGTGACGACGTGTTCGTGACCAACCCGGCCATCCTGGCCAAGGGTATCGAAAGCGGCGTGGCCAACTCCCTGCTGGTGAAAGTGAACCAGATCGGCACCCTGTCCGAGACCCTGAAGGCGGTAGACCTGGCCAAGCGCTCGCGCTACACCAGCGTGATGAGCCACCGCTCCGGCGAAACCGAAGACAGCACCATTGCCGACCTGGCCGTGGCCACCAACTGCATGCAGATCAAGACCGGCTCGCTGTCGCGTTCCGATCGCATGGCCAAGTACAACCAGCTGCTGCGCATCGAGGAAGAACTGGGTGATGCCGCCTGGTACCCGGGCCGTGCCGCCTTCTACCATCTGAAGTAATCATGAAACGCCTGACCCTGCTGCTTGTCCTGCTGCTTGCCGCTTTGCAATGGCCGTTATGGCTGGGCAAGGGCAGCTGGCTACGGGTCTGGCAACTCGACAAGCAAGTCGAGGAACAACGTGCGGCCAACCGGCAACTGGTTGGCCGCAACGCTGCCCTGGACGCGGAAGTGCGTGATCTAAAGCAAGGAACCGCCGCAATTGAAGAGCGCGCGCGTAACGAACTTGGCATGATTCGGCAAGGTGAGGTATTTTTTCAGCTTCTCGATCCGTCTCACCCTTCCGGCTCGACGTCGCCCTGAGAATCGGGATTGACGCGCCACGGACCAAAAGCGATAACGACAAAACATGATTGGCAGAAAAGGCTCCAGGGTCTGGTCCATGACAACGCACAATCCAATCGACACAGCGCGCGAAACACTGAAGCAACTGACCCAGCGCAAGCTGCTGCCCACTCCGGACAACTTTGAGCGACTCTACTGCGAGATCTCCGGTCTGGAGCCGGAGCTGCAGAAGAACAAGCTGGCCGAGTTGCTGTTCCATGCCTTCGAAAAACTGCCGGTCACCGACAGCAGTTACAAGATTGCCCTTACCAAGCTGCGCAAAGCCATCCAGGAAGAAAAGTGGGAGCTGGTCCCGCAGCTGGTGATGGATCTTTCCGAGCAGCACCAGCGCAGCCGCGAGCTGAACCAGCACTGGGGGCCGCTGATCCTGGAACTGATCAAGGCCTGGGATACCCGCCACCCGGATGTGGGCCAGCGCTACAAGCAATCGGCGCTGGAGCGGGTAATCGCCACCTTTGGCAACAATCCGCAGGAACTCAACGAAAAACTGGGCAACCTGGCCCGTAACTGGCTGCAGCCGGAAGACCCTTCCGCAGATATCGCCAGCAACACCAACAGCCACAATGGCAGCGCCGCCGCCAAGCAGCACGATGAGACCGCCATAAGCCAGGGCCAGGCTGCCGCCGCATGGCGTGATGTGCTGGTCTATGCGCTGCGCTATGGCGTTGCCCCGCGACTGGTGCACTACCCCGACCTGGTTCCGCAACTGGAAGAAGTACAGCAGCAGCTGCAGCTTTGCCAGGGCGACGATGACCTGACCCGCTTCTTCCCGGTATTACGCAGCTTCCTGATCCGCCTGGAGCTGCTGTCGCAGGAGGACGAGCGCCTGGTCGCCGGCCTGGCCAACCTGATGCGGCTGATGCTGCAAAACGTGGCCGAGCTCAACCGTGGCGACAGCTACCTGATCGGCCAGATCAGCAGCCTGCAAGCCATCCTGGCGCAGCCCAATATCTCCATCCAGCACATCTATCACCTCGAATCCAGCCTCAAGGAAGTCATCCACAAGCAGGGCTCGCTGCGCAGCTCGCTGGATGAGGCCACCGATTCGCTGCGTGCGCTGCTGGACACCTTCCTCAACAAGCTGTCGCTGATGAGCAACGGCACCGGGCAGTTCCAGCAACAGCTGCAGGCACACAGCGAGCGCATCCGTAGCGCCAGCGATGGCGAAGCACTGAACAGCATCCTGCAGGAACTGCTGCAGGACACCGCCAGCATGCAGAACAACCTGCAAAGCTCGCAGCAGGACCTGCAGAGCGCCCAGCAAGAGGTGGAATCGGCACAGAGCCGCATTCGCGAACTGGAGCAGGCGCTGGAAGCCGCCAGTGCCAAGATCAAGGAAGACCAGCTCACCGGCGCCTACAACCGCCGTGGGCTGGAAGAGCACTTCACCCGCGAAATCAGCCGCGCCGAACGCAGCGGCCAGCCGCTGTCGGTGGCGCTGCTGGACGTGGATAACTTCAAGCAGGTCAACGACAGCTTTGGCCACCTCACCGGTGACAATGTACTGAAGTACCTGGTGGACATGATTCGCCACTGCGTGCGCGCCTCGGACATCGTTGGCCGCTTCGGTGGCGAGGAGTTCATCGTGCTGCTGCCGGATACCGCGGCGGCGGAAGCGGTGGACCTGATGCAGCGCCTGCAACGCGAGCTGACCAAGAACTTCTTCCTGGCCAATAGCGAAAAGCTGGTGGTGACGTTCAGCGCTGGCGTGGCCGAATGGCACCGTGGCGAACAGGACGTGAACGTGATCGAGCGCGCCGACCGTGCCATGTACCAGGCCAAGCTGGCCGGCAAGAACCGTACCTTGTCCGCCGAATCCTGAGCCTGCACGCGCAGCAAGCATGCAAAAACGGGGCAACAGCCCTAATGCCGTTCACTTAAGCAAGTGGACGGCATTTTTCATGGTGCGAATCTTGCTCATATCCCGGCCAAGTTAACTCTGACACTCTGGCTCCAATGGTTGGCAA